>JANWXX010000035.1 GCA_025057345.1 Polyangiaceae bacterium
CGCTCTACCTGAGGCTCCTCCGGAGGGAGCACGTCCCTGGCTTCGTGCGCCGCTCCATGTACCGGTTCCCTCAGGGGTGGGGTACATTCAAGATTGACTGGGCGCTTTGCGGACCGGTCCCGTGGCGCAGCCCTGAGGCGCGACAAGCTGCTGTGGTACACGCAGGGGACAGCGTGGAGGATCTGGCGCGCTTCACCACCGAAGTACGAGCCGGCAAGCTCCCCTCCCATCCCTACCTGGTTCTGGGGCAGCAATCCCTGCTGGACCCAACCCGAGCGCCCACAGGACACCACACCCTCTACGGCTACACCCACGTCCCTGCAACTCTCCCGGGGGGTTGGAGAGCTCACCGGGAGCGCTTCGCAGACGCCATAGAAGAACGTATCGAAGAGCTGGCACCAGGGTTTCGGAAACTCATCGAGGGACGATGCCTCCATGACCCAACGGACCTAGAAAGGCACAATGAGAACCTCGTCGGGGGCGATCTAGGTGGTGGTACCGCAGCCGTTACCCACCAATTCATCTTCCGCCCGGTATTCCCTTACTTTCGCTACCGAACCCCAGTTCAGCGGCTCTACTTGTGCTCCTCCTATGCACATCCAGGCACCGGAGTTCACGGCGCCTGTGGCTACAATGCCGCACTGGCTGCGCTAGCCGACAATTAAAATCCGAAACCAACAAGAAGGAGAACCCTTCTCAGTTGCATTCGGCAAAATCAGGGGATCAGCCGCCCTCGACATATCATCAACAGCGCGGTCCTCCGTAACCTATCGTATTCTGAGAGCCCCACGATGACTACTATCGACGGAAGCCTCGCGGGTGTTGTCGTTACCCGAACCCGCATCGCACTGGTGGACGGCCTCCAAGGCATCGTCTTGATCCGCGGCTATGCGCTCCCCGAGCTGGCAGTGCGCTGTCGTTATGAGGAGGTTGCACACCTTGTGCTGCGAGGGGAGCTTCCGGATGAGGCAAGCAGGGAAGATTTTTGTCGGAAGCTAGCAGACTACGACACCCTCAGCGAAGAGGCACGGAGGGTCGCGCGCAAACTGGGTGAGATTCTTCCCGCTCCGGAGGCACTTGCATCAGCTATGGGGCTTCTGGACACAGGTGAGCACTCCCCCGAGGAGCAAGCGACGGCAACACTCGCCCGGTTGCCTTCGCTAGCGGCTGCGGTGGCAGGGCAACCTTCGCCGGAACCTGCCTGGAGCCATGCCCGCAAGACGCTGGTAGCACTCGGAGCCCAACGCACGGACACCAGAGCAGAGCATGCCCTGGAGGTTCTGCTGAACCTGGAAGCGGAGCATGGGCTCTCTGCCTCGACCTTTGCTTGTCGTATTGCAGCCTCCTCTGGAGCAAGGGCGGGAGTATCCCTGGGAGCTGCGATGGCGACCTTGACCGGCCCCCGCCACGGAGGGGCCACTGCCGAGGCCCGAGCGCTCCTGCTGGAAGCGCTAGAGGATGGAGACCCAGCAGCCCTGGTGCGTCGCGCTTACGATCAGAGGCGACGACTGGCGGGCTTTGGACATCGAATCTACAAGGTGCCGGACCCCCGTATCCCCCCCCTACGTGCAGCGATAGAGGCCATGGGTGAGGCGCGGTTGCTGCCGGTGGCCGAGGCGCTGTGCCGAGAGGCAGAGAAGCTTTACGGAGCTCGGGGCATTTATGCCAACATCGATCTCTATGGGGCAGTTCTGCTAGATGCGCTGGGGGTTGAGCCAGCACACTACGTGGCTGCCTTTGCCCTGGGTCTGGCAGCCGGTTGGTTGGCTCACTGGCTGGAGCAAGGGTTCACCGGTCGTCTGATCCGACCGGAGAGTACCTATGAGGGGCCACCCCTGAGGACAATCCCTCCATGATAGGAGCGTTGCAGAGTAGCCAGGCTGACGCTAGCACGGCCTCCATGGAGCATGCCTACTGCATCGGCCCCGGGATGCGAGTAACACTATCCTATATCCTGCGGGATGAAGATGGTGACATAGTGGAGGCGACCGAGCCTGATGAGCCGCTTGTCTACCTTCACGGATTCGGTCAGGTGCTCCCAGCCCTGGAACGGCGGATCGAGGGCATGTATCCGGGCAGCCAACGCTCCTTCACGTTGCCCCCCGAGGAAGGCTATGGCGAGCACGATCCCGACGGGCTCTTCCAGGTTCACCGGAGCGAGTTTCCAGTCCCGGAGGAGGTGCAGCTCGACGAGGAATTCACCCTGGAAGGGCCCGACGGAGAGGAGATGACCCTACGGGTGCTAGAATTCACGGAGGACGATCACGTTCTTGTGGACACCAATCACCCCCTTGCCGGGGTGGTGCTCCACTTCGAGGTGACTGTGGAAGGGGTCGAGCCAGCCTCCGAGGAGGAGCTGGAAGCAGCAGAACGAGCATTGACGGAACGCGGTTTCCAGGGAGAGATGGGAGGGTTTGGGGGGCTGATCCAACTGGGTCGGAAGCCGAAGAAATCGCGTGCGACTTGACAGAGAGGCAGCAAGGGGCTTTCTACCAGAGTCACGATGATCACCAAAGAACACATGCTGGATGTTCGGGTGCGGGACCGCTACCAGAAGCGGGGCCTCATCAGCACCAAAGAAATCGAGAAGTACCTGAACGAGCTCCCCGATGTGGCGGACCAGGCGGAGGAGGTGACTCTGCCCCAGCCGGCCCTACGTACAGAAGCCCACCCCACCAAGGAGTGAACCCGTGACTCCTCCCGCAGACGACCCTCACGATCTGCCGCAGATGGATTTTGCGACCTTCCTCCTGTCGCTGAACCACTCGGTCCGCATGCATCTCGGGGATGCCCCTCATCCAGATGGGTCCGTCGAGCGGGATCCAGCCCTGGCCAAGCAGTCGCTGGAAATCCTCGAATTGCTCCAGGAGAAAACCAAGGGGAACCTGACCGGCGCAGAAGAGAGGCTTATGAGTCAACTCTTGCACGACCTCCGGCTACGTTTCGCTGAAATCTCCCGGGGCGCCGGGGGGCTGTGAAGAACGCGCATCACGCCACCTGGATGCTGCTGGGGCTCATCCTGATGGGAGGGGTTGGTGCCTGCTGGCGGCGTCCTCCTCCTCCCTCCTCCAGGGAATCGACTCCCCTCACCTCCGTCCCCCTCCCTTCCTCTCTCCCAATCCCTGGGATTCCTCCCGCAACAGCAAGTGTGGTGCTCCCAGGAGGGTTGACGGCCCCCATGTCCTTCGCAGCCCTAGTGAAGGCGAGCGATCCCGCAGTAGTCACGGTGTTCACAGTGATCGACGAGCGACGCATGGGGAAGCGGATGCGCCGGGGGGAAGGGCTCGGCTCTGGCTTTCTCTATGACCCATCCGGGTACATCCTCACGAACAACCATGTGATCGCCCAGGCAACGGAGATTATCGTGCGGCTAGCGGATGAGCGTCGCCTGCCAGCGAAGGTGGTAGGGCGCGATCCGCCCACCGACGTAGCCATCCTCAAGGTGGATGTGACGGGTGCTCCCGCGCTCCCCCTAGGAGACTCGAATGCCACGGAAGTAGGAGACTGGGTGGTGGCGATTGGTAACCCGTTTGGTCTCTCCCACACGGTAAGCGCGGGAATCCTGTCGGCCCGAGGACGCACCCGGGATGATGTCCAAGACTTGGACCGCACCGGGCGGGGCTACTTCAATTTTCTTCAGACCGATGCCGCCATCAACCAGGGCAATTCGGGAGGGCCGCTGCTCAACCTCAGGGGCGAGGTGGTCGGCATCAACACGGCAATCCGAGCCAACGCCAACAACATCGGGTTCGCCATCCCAATCAACATGGTCAAGCAACTGATCCCCATGCTGATCCGGGATGGTAAGGTACGACGGAGCGCCCTAGGGATCACCGTTGGCGGGCTCAGCGAGGAAGATATGGTTCGGCTCAGGCGTGCCGATCGCAAAGGCGCCCTGGTACGGGGGGTCCAACCTGGCGGAGCCGCAGCCCGGGCTGGTATTGCGGAAGACGACGTCATCCTAGCATTCAATGGAGTGGCCATCCCCGATCCGGAGGAGCTCCGGTGGCAGGCGAGCATCGCTGGAATCGGCTCAACAGCGTCCGTGAAGATTGCCCGGGGAGACCGCATCTTTGAAGTCCATGTGATCCTCGGAGCACTCCCCGAAGCCCCTGAGGAACCACCGAGCATCCCATGACTCCCCCCTGGAAGCGGGCCCTGCTACGGTGCAAGGACAGCCCACAATGAGCTCCCGCGCGCCCCGCAGCACCGCCCAGGAAAGCACCAACCTGGTGAATAGCCTGGTCCCATCCTCGTCCAACGCGGAGGCAAGACGGGTAGAGGCTGAGGAAGACCGTGGGCTCATCGAAGCGGCAAGAGAAGGCGACCAGGCAGCATTCCGGAGACTGGTCGAGCGACACCAGCGCCGCGCCTACACCATTGCGTTCAACCTGGTACGCGATGAAAACGATGCCCGAGAAATCGTCCAAGAGGCCTTCTTGCGCGTCTACCGTAGCCTCCATACCTTCCAGGGAGGCTCAAGCTTCTTCACCTGGCTCTACCGAATCGTCACGAACCTGGCCATCGACGCAGTCCGTAAACCCGGGCGGGGGATTGCCTTTGACGAGGGGGCTTCCTTCGAGGAGGAACCAGAGTACCCGCTGCTGTCTCGTATCGATGGAGCCGACCCCCTCGACGCCCTCCATCGCAACGAACTGGGACAAAAACTCGCGGCAGCGCTGGAAGCACTACCGCCCTACCATCGGAGTGTCATCCTAATGCGTGAGGTCGATGGCCTATCCTACGACGAGATGGCCCAGGTCATGGGTGTGTCCAAGGGCACCATCATGAGCCGCCTCTTCCATGCACGACAGAAGCTCCAACGCATCCTTGCCGATACTTTCCTCGATAGCCAGGGACGTCCCCCCTCCAAAACCTCCGGAGGCACCCTATGACCCCCCCCTCCCCCCTTGAACTGATGGCCCTCGCCGACGGTGAACTCGAAGAACCTCGCAAGACAGAGGTCGAGCGCTGGCTCGCCGAACGACCGGAACAGCAACGGCGTCAGCAGCGGAGAGAGGCCTTCCTCCGCCTGGTGGCAGAGTCAGCCAAGACCCACCTTTCTCCTCCCTCTTCCCCCGACCTGACTGACGCCATCCTCGCGGCAGTCGAGCGCGAAGGGTTCGGGCGGGAAACCACCCCCATCCAAAGCGGTCTTCGCTCCCGTCGCCCTCCTGCTCAAGTCATCCAGCTAAATGGCTGGTCCACTTCCCGCAAACTCTTGGGATCCGTAGCCTTCACCGCGGCAGCCGCTGCAGCGCTCATCTTCTGGTGGAGCTCAGCAGCCCCCGTCTATCCTCCCGCACGCCCCGTAGAGATCGCCTCCTCCCGACTCCCTCCCCCGGACATAGCCGAGGATGACGCAGTGATTGGCGACGAAAGCACTACCATCACTTCCATCGACCTCGGTTCCCAGAGCGGAGCCGTCTTTTATGTACGCGGACAGACCACTGCATCCGCGGTTCTCTGGATCGACGACACCCCCTCCCCCCCAAGCACTCCATGAACCGCCGTCCGTCTTCTGTCCTGCTTCTCTCCACCGCATTCGCCCTCGCTCCTGCGGTGGCACGCCAAGCGTCTGCCCAGCCCGCAGCCTCTGCTTCTGCCTCCGCCTCTGCCTCCCCCGCGCCTCCCCCCCCTACTCCACCGCCGACTCCTCCGGCTCCCTCCCCAGTCGTTACCACCATCGACGCCGAGATCCTCGTGCTCCATGCCAACAACAGTGGGCGTGGTATCGACCCGAAGGTTCGCGACCTCCCTCAACTGAAGAAACCTCCCTTTTCCTCCTACAACTCCTACCAGGTGTTGGGGCAAAGCCGTATCCCCCTCCCTCTCGGCAAGCCAGTGGATACAACGCTCCCCAACCATGGCACCTTCCGGCTCTCCTTCAAAGAAGCCCTTGCACCTGCTCGTTTCAAGCTCGCGGCCACCATTCTTCAGCCGGATGGGAAGCCCTTCCTGCCGATGCTTGAGGTTTCCCTACCCTACAACGAATTCTTCTTTGTCGGTGCCCAGAGCTACACTGACAACAAGCAGGAAGGGAAATTGGTGCTTGCAGTCCGTCTGCTGAAGGAAAGGTGAGTGATGGTATCCTCTAGCAACCCTCAGTAAGCTCTCCCCCAGAGGATGATCAGGGTACTCTTTTGCGGCGAGCGTGAGGCAGACTGGCTGCTCCTCCAAACATCCTTGTATGGTACCAACAGCATTGCCCCCCACTTTCACCTGTCTTGGGAGCCTTCTCTGGAAGGCGCTCGACGTGCGCTCCTGCGTAATGACAGCGATGTATACTTGGTCGACGAAGGATTGGGAGGAGGGCAGGGGATTGAACTCCTTTCACTCCTTCCTTCCTCGATCACCACTCCTATACTCTTGCTCTCTGCCGGAGGGGTTAGCCTCCCCGAAGAAACCCTCGCCATCCAGGCAGGTGCTGCCGATGTACTCCTTCGTGACGAGGTGAGTCCTCGGCAACTACGCAAAGCCGTTGTTCATGCGTTGGCTCGTGCCTCGGTTGCCAAGCGCTCCACGGACATCCCATGCGGAGTAGTCCCCCAAGGACTCCTCCAACAACGCCTTGAAAATGCCCTCTCCCGGGAACGCCTGACCCGTGCCAAGGTTGCCCTGCTGGCTATCCTTGTCGACCACCTACAAGGCTCCTTGGAGCGCCTTACCTCCGCTATCGCGGAACGCCTGCTTAGCTGTAGTCGCGAGGTAGACACAGTCTGCTACACCCAGGCCGGTCAGTTCCTCGTGCTCCTCGAGGGGCTCACCCACGATGCGCAAGCAGACATTCAAGCAGATCGGCTGCTGCTCGCGCTCCAGGCCCCCCTCTCCTTGCAAGGGGAGGAGCTGCTGCCGCGGGTCTGCATTGGTATTGCCGTGGCCCCCGAGGATGGGGAAACACCAACAGAACTGATTCGCAGCGTGGAAGAAGCTCTCCGTAACGCACAGCGCGAGGGGGGACGGAGCGCACGCCATGCACTCGGACCCCTCAACGAGAAGGCCCAGCGTCGATGGCTGCTCCGCCGCGCTCTGGAAGGTGCCCTGGAGCGTGGAGAGTTTTCTCTCCACTACCAGCCCCAGGTTGAACTGCGGAACGAGAGGGTTGTGGGCGCCGAGGCCCTGCTCCGCTGGCGCTCGGCCCAACTCGGGCCGGTTTCTCCCGCGGAGTTCATCCCTTTGCTGGAAGCGACCAACCAGATCGAAACCATAGGCCTCTGGGTTCTCCACGAAGCCTGTACGCAGGGTCGTATCTGGCAGGATGCAGGCTGCCCAATCAAAATCGGTGTCAATGCCTCTGCCAAACAGCTCACTTCCCCCGATTTCGGCCCTGCCTGCGAGCAGATCCTACGTCAGACCGGTTTCTCTCCTGAGCTCCTTGGCCTTGAAATCACCGAGGGGCTCCTCCTCGAAGGCTCCTCCCATGTGCGAGAGCTCCTCAACAAACTCCGTTCTCTGGGGGTCTCTATCTCCATTGACGACTTCGGTACCGGCTACGCTTCTCTCTCGTATATCAAGCGCTTCCCCATGGATGTGATCAAGATCGATAAGGAATTCGTCCGTGGGGTTCCTCTCGATGTAGAAAACGCGGCCATTACCAGTGCCATCCTCGCCCTTGGTCATAGCCTTGGGCTCCGAGTGGTTGCCGAAGGGGTGGAGCACGACTCGGAGCTAGAGTTCCTCCGTTCCCTCGGTTGTACGGCAGCTCAGGGGTTTTATTACGCAAAGCCGATGCCCTGCGGTGAGTTTGAGAGCTGGGTTCGCTCCCGGAACTAACCCCCTCCGGCGTGCAAGGCTGACGATGAACTCGGCGCCGGCCCCTGGAGGGTTTCGAAAGGAGATGGTGCCCTGGTGATGTTCCAGAAGGGTCCGAACGATCGAGAGCCCCAACCCTGTTCCACTGCCTAGCGCCTTAGTGGTGTAGAAAGGTTCGAAGATATGGGGGGCATGCTCCGGGGCAATGCCGTGTCCATTGTCCCGGAGGTACACCACAATCTGTTCTTTGGAGAGCTCGCTGCGCAGATACAAACGCCCGCTACCCCTTGGCATAGCGTGGCAAGCGTTGATGATAAGGTTGACGAAGACCTGAGTCAGCTCCCCCGGATTCCCCAGCACCAAGTCATCCCCCTCCCCATACTCACGCTCGACTACAGCCCCCTTCTCCGAGAGGGGATGCTCACAGAACGCAAGAGCCTGCTCCAAGACGTCGTGGAGTCGGAACATCACGGGAACTCTCCCCGAGGGCCGAGCGTAGTCAACAAGGTTACGGGTCAAACGCTGAACACGTTCGGCCGCTTCGTAGATGCGTCGCAAGCGCTCAATATCCTCAGCCTCCAGAGGGACACGTTCCACCTTACGCCGCAGATATTCCGTGTAGGCGAGAATGGTGGTAAGCGGGTTGTTGAGTTCGTGGAGGGTGCTTGCTGCGAGTCTACCCACGGCGGCAAGCTTATCCGCTTGAGCGAGCTGACGCTTGGCCTCGACCCCCTCCTGAGCCTGGGCGCTAGCGATAGCCAACCGTAGACCGAGGGCAAGCACTTGAGCCAGGCTACGAAGCAAAAGAAGCTCAGCACTATCGCCCGGAGGAAGATCGCCTGTGGAGGCAATCCGAACCTCGGCTGGCCAAGGTACCGGGATCGGCTCCGCGTGCTCCCAGGAAAGCTCGGGGAAGAGCTGGCCGTCTCGTGGTTCTCCCGGAGGGAATCGGAGAACGATCCGTGGCTGCTCGGGGGGTTCGCACATCAAACCGAAGCTAAGCTCGGGGAGAAATTCGGTGAGAGCTTGGAAAAGATGGAGTGCGACAGCCCCTACACCTTGCTCATGAGGAGCTTCCACAGCAGCTTGCTGAAGCTTCTGGAGCCACACCGCCGGAGCTACGCGAGGCGACATGGTGGTAAAACCGGAAACCCCCTCACCAGAGCGCGGCATGTCAGAGACGCGGGTTTCTTCCCGGAGAAGGTGTGCATTCATGACGTGCTCCGCGGACTTGAGGGAGGAACAGTAGAACTCGGCGGGATGGTTGTGGTCGCCTCGCCGGGAGGAGTCGAATCACCTTCCCGGCTCGACCGCTCTAGGTCAAGGATTCTCGCCTGCCCTACATACGATTTAGTCTCATAGCGGGTGATCGTACCGATTTTCCGGATGATTTCCGCCATGCGTGTGGCCTCACTCAAGATGACCTCGACCGTCCCGTATGCGGGGGATTCTCTAGGGACCTTGCGTTTGAGCAGCTCAGCATAGGCCATGACACTGGTAAGGGGTTGATTGAGCTCATGGGCAGCAGTACCCGCCAGCTCTGCGACGATCGACTGCTTCTCTCGAATTTTGAGCTCCTCCTGGATTGTTGACAGACGACTCTCGATACGGAGCCGCTCCCGTAGATCGGAGAAGATCCCTACACTCCCGATGATCCGACCTTCTTCTTGAAGGAGCGAAACGGAAACCTGCACCGGGATGACCTCCCCATCCCGCGAGCACAGCTCTGCCCGGTACCCCTCCAGGCGCCCCCCTTTCTCCCGTACGAGCCGCATGATCTTCCGGGCAAGCCCTGGTGGGTAGAGCATCTCAACGTTAAGCTGCCCCACCACCTCCGCTGCCATATACCCAGTGCATCGCTCTGCAGCACGATTAAAAAGCAGGATATTACCCCGTCGATCAGCACTGATGATTCCGTCTACGCTGCTTTCGATCACGCTTTCGAGGAAGCTCTTGGTTTTACGGAGCTCTTCCTCGATGGCCCGCTCAATGGTTACATCCCGAAAGGTTGCCAGGATGACCCCGTCCCCCAGCATGGAGAACCCCGCACTCACGGTGATCACCGGACCGTCGAGACGACGCAGACGCATATCGACACCGTGAGGATACATCCCGCAGTGGAATCCCTCCCGGAGCCTTGCCACTATCGGTTGATCCTCCTGGAGAAGGAAGTCGTTGAGGTTCAGTTCGCTCACCTGCCTTCCGGTAGCACCGCAGAGGCTGAGCGCCTTTGGGTTGGCGAAGAGGAGCTTTCCATTCTCCTCGAACACCACGATCCCATCCGCTGCACTCTCGAACAGACGAGCGTAAGGCTCCGCTTTCCTCAACCGGCTCTCTGCCTCCTGATGTGCGCGGCTCACTTGGTCCCGCTGCACTTTCAATCCTTCGATCATGCGTGCCTTCTGAAGTGCGAGCGCACTTGCATTGGCGATGGTCTGAGCAAGTGAAAGCAGATGCCCTTGAAGAAGGAAGCCTTGATGGGCCCAAAGAAGAAGCGCACCGAGGGGTCGACATTCTGCCAGCATGGGAAGAACCGCCAGCGCAATCTCCCCATCTTCCTCTCGGCATCCAAGCTGCGCCGAGATGGTCACCGCTGCCGCCCCTCGTAGCAATCGAGGTTCCCTGGACTGGAGAGCGGCCAGCAGATCAGGACATGCTCCCAGGGTGATCCATGAGCGAGGAAGCTCGCGACTGGAAGCGACCACGCGCCCCTCTAGCTCCCCCTCGCTTACCAGCACAATCATCGCGCGACGGACTTGGGTCGCCTCGACCACTCGTACAGCAACTTGCTTAAGGATTTGGTGAGACTCCAGACCTGATGCGAGGGCTTGGGTGAGCTCCAGGACCACCGCCAGGTGCCTTTCCCGCTGAGCTAGATCTTCGAGGGACTGCCCAAGTTTGCGCAGCGCCCTCACCCTTGCCACCAACTCCGCGGCATGGAAGGGCTTGCAGAGGAAGTCATCTGCCCCTGCTTCCAGTGCCCCCTCCAGCTCCTCCCGGGCGGTACGCCCCGACATCACCAGAACTGGGATCCGTGCCCAATCCGCCCGCACTTGGAGCCTCCTCAGGATCTCGAAGCCATCCGGTTCAGGCATCTGAAGATCGAGGAGCATCAGGGCGGGAATCTGTTTCTCAATGCGCTCCAGAGCCTCCTGCCCAGAGCCCACTGCCTCAACCAGGAACCCTTCCTGGCTCAGAATCGATTCGATGAGCAGACGTAGCGGAGGCTCATCATCAACAACAAGGGCAGTGGGAAGATCAGCCACTCCGTGGGAGTCTAACACATTTCCTCACTTTGCTAGTTCTTATCCCTCATGTTCAAACAGCCTTGGAGCTTCCCCCACTTCAGGAATCGCCCGTGGAGGCCGGAGCCCCAGGTGCTCATAAGCTCGGCGAGTGGCCATCCGCCCCCTTGGCGTCCGAGCCAAGAACCCTTGTTGGAGCAGGTACGGCTCCACCACATCCTCCAGGGTATCTCTTGGTTCTGATAGCGTTGCTGCCAAGGTTTCGACCCCGGTAGGCCCCCCGTCGTACACCTCAATCAGCGTGCGCAGCAGCTGTCGATCCAGATCATCCAAACCGAAGCGGTCGATGCGAAGCGCCTCACAGGTCATCGTGGCGATGGCAGCGTCGATCTTTCCCTGGCCCTTCACCTCCGCGAAATCTCGTACACGCCGTAGCACCCGGTTGGCAATTCGGGGTGTCCCCCGGGAGCGTGCTGCAATGGCCCTCGCCCCTTCCTCATCGATGGGAACCCCAAGTAGTCCTGCACTCCGCATCACGATTTGGCTCAGTTCCTCCAGCGAGTAGTACTCCAGCCGCAGGATTGTCCCAAAGCGGCTTTGAAGCGGCCCCGTCAGCCTCGCCTTCCGCGTCGTTGCTCCGATCAGGGTGAAGGGTTTGAGCGGGATTTGGATCGAAGATGCATACATTCCCTCCCCCGTCACAATCTCAATCTGGAAATCCTCAATGGCTGGGTACAACGTCTCCTCCACCGTAGGCTGCAGCCGATGGATCTCGTCGATGAAGAGCACGTCGTTCTGCTCCAGCTTGGTCAGCAGCCCCGCCAGCGCCCCCTTGTGTTCCAGCGCTGGACCCGAGGTAAGATGCACTTGTACCCCCATCTCCCTAGCCAAGATGAACGCCAGCGTCGTCTTTCCCAACCCCGGTGGACCGAACAGCAGCACATGATCCAAGGGCTCTCCCCGCCGCTTCGCCGCCTCCACAAACACCCGTAGGTTCTCCTTATGCTGCGATTGCCCAATGTATTCATCCAGGGACTGGGGACGAAATGCTCGGTCATACCGATCTTCGTCTGGAACACGCTCCGGCACCACCACCCGGTCAACGGGCACTTCTTCCCTGGTAGTTGCATGGTTCTTCGAGGAGCGTCGCGCAGCCATACCTCCTTCGTACAACGCCCCGCCCCACCGCTCAACTCGCCGTCTCCTTCCTCGGACAAACAATAACCGCATTAGCTACCTTCTCGCCCGTGAGCCCCGTGTGTGGCCTCACCATTTGGCCACAGCATATACCATCGATCTTCCTCATGAACGACGACGCCCCCAACCCCCTGCTTGCCCTAGGCCACCCACTTCCCTTCGACGTTATCCGCCCAGAGCACATAGTTGCTGGCGTACGCGCCCTGCTCCAGCAAGCTCGCGAGCGCCTGAACGCCATCGCCACGGACCCTCCTTCCCTCCAGGGCACTCTGGAAGCCTTGGACACTATGACCGAACCCCTAGACGACGCCATGGCCGTGGTGAGCCACTTGGAGTCGGTATCCACCACACCTGAGCTGCGCGCAGCCTACGGTGAAGTCCAGCCGGAGGTGAGTGCATTTTATAGCAGCATACCCCTCTCAGAGCCCCTCTGGAGCGCTCTCCGGAACTTTGCGGCAACCGACGAAGCCAAGCAGCTTCAGGGAGAGCGGCGCCGTTTTCTAGAAAAAACCTTGGCAAACTTTCGGCGCCAGGGGGCAGAGCTGGATGCGGCGGGGAAGGCAGAGGTAGCAGCCCTTGAGGTGGAGCTGGGGAAGCTCACGCTGAAGTACGCACAGAATGTCCTGGACGCGACAGAAGCGTTCGAGTTTTTGGTAGAGGACGAGGCACGCTTGGCAGGGCTTCCTCCTAGCGCTTTGGCTGCAGCTCGCCAGAGCGCGGAGCAGGTAGGGAAGTCGGGTTACCGCTTCACTCTGCAAGCTCCCAGCTACCTGGCAGCGATGACCTACCTGGAGGATGGTGGGATCCGGGAACGGCTCTACCGAGCCTACCACACCCGAGCCACCCGAGGAGAGCACGACAACCGCCCGATCTTGCGGCGCATCCTGGAGTTGAGACGACGGAAGGCGAGGCTCCTAGGCTACCGCGATTTTGCCGATCTAATCCTGGAGGATCGAATGGCACGGAGTGGGGATCGTGCCCGCCGCTTCGTGGCAGACCTACGAGTCCGCACCGAGCCTGCTTTCGAGCGAGAGAAGGCAGAGCTCCTCGCTTTTCGAAGGCAGATCGAGGGAGAGGATGCCCCCCCCCTCGCTCCTTGGGATGTGAGCTACTACGCGGAGAAGATGCGCCGTGCTCTCTACGATTTGGACGAGGAGGCACTACGCCCTTACTTCCCTGCAGACCGGGTGATGGAGGGGATGTTTATCATAGCCAAATATTTGTATGGAATATCTATAGTACCTTGGGAAGGTGCACCAACCTGGCATCCCTCGGTGCGTACCTTTGAGATGAGGGATGAACGGGGGCAACCTCTGGCGCATTTTTACGCAGATATCTACCCGAGAGCCTCCAAGCGAGATGGAGCGTGGATGCATGGGCTACGCAATGGCTACGGAGGAAGCTCAAGGAGCGTAGCGGTGTTCGCGGGGAACTTGACGCCTCCACTAGGAGATAAGCCTGCGTTGCTGACGCACCGGGAAGTGGAAACCTTGTTCCACGAATTTGGGCACCTGCTGCACCATACACTGAGCCGGGTTGAGCTGCGTTCGCTGGCAGGTACCAACGTAGCCTGGGATTTCGTGGAGCTTCCTTCGCAGATGATGGAGAACTGGTGCTGGGAGCGGGAGGCGTTGGATTTGTTCGCCCGGCACGTGGACACTGGGGATCCGCTCCCTGACGCACTCCTCGACCGGATGCGCCGGGCCAGGACATTCCGGGCGGCGAGTGCCCAGATGAGGCAGCTCGGATTCGCCGAGGTAGACCTTGCGCTGCACATCGACTTCGACCCTGCTTCGGCAGAAGATCCGATGGAGATAGGGCGCACGATCCTGGAACGCCACTCACCCACCAAGCTACCGGAGGAGTATGCCATGCTTGCGTCCTTCTCTCACCTATTTGCCAGCCCGGTAGGCTATGCAGCAGGGTACTACTCGTACAAGTGGGCCGAGGTGCTAGACGCAGATGCATTTGCCCTGTTCCAGGAAGCAGGGATCTTTAACCGTGTGTTGGGAGAGCGATTTCGCCAGGAGATCCTGGAGCGTGGCGACAGCGAGGAACCAGGGGAGCTCTTTCGTCGCTTCCGCGGGCGCGATCCGGAGCAGGAGCCGCTGCTCCGTCGCCTGGGCTTGCTGGAGGCTCAGGGGTAGGTGGCCAGTATGGAGATCTGATACTTCGGGTGCTGATGGATGACCTGGGCCCAGTCAGCAGGGGGGAGGGCTTGGTTAATGCAGTGGACAACCTTCTTGCGGGCGGTGCGCTTCATCGTGCTACTCTTGCCTGCCCATAGCTTGAGTTTTTTGGTCTTGTGATCGATATCGAGGACGTAGTTGATGGTACCGGAAGCGCCCTTCTCCGGGGCACACTGGGGGCTATCCCGGAGGGTCTTCATCAGCAATTCCTCAAAGTGATTTTGGCGATCACACTGTTCGGGGAAAATCTTTCCTTGTCCTGCGCCACACTTGATGATCTTTGGTTCTGCCAAGAGCAAGCCGGGGATCTTGGTTTCTGTAGAGAGGGTGGCATGGGAGGGTGGGGCATCGAGAGCCGTGGGAGAGGCCACACTCACCATAGGGAGGGTAGGCTTGCGGACCTCTCGTTCGGGGGCAGCCTCGGCACGAGGACGACGCCAGAGGTAGAGAGGGACTGCTACCATCACGAGGCCAGCCACGAGGGCGATGATCATTTGCACCCGCACGGAGCGATCCACTCCCGCAGTACCGAGGTGGCGGTAGGTGGGGTGCGAGGGGGGAAGGGAGGAGGGGGGGAGAGCAGCCATCACTCAAGGAGGGAACGGCCAGGCCGGCCCGGCTCCCCCTTGACCAGCGTAGCGGCAAGCTGGAGCGAATCAGGCAGCATGCTCTGGACCTGGGCGACGATCTGCTCCACCACATGGCGGGCCTCGTCGAGGCTGGGGCCAACCATGGCGACGGCGAAGCGGAGGGGGCCGGTGCGACCACTGACCACGGGAGTGATCGAGAGAAGGAGCATCTCGGACAGTTCAATGACACGCTGAGCAGCTCGGCGGAGGGCCAGCATTTCTAGGATAGTCGGGCGTTCGCTTACCAGTCGATTGGGGCCTCGCAACTCATAGCGGGCCACCGTGAAGGTTGCCTCCGCCCATTCGGAGAAGGCTGCTTCTTCATCGATGTAGCGCTGTAGGTGCTCCAAGGAGAGCAAACTGGTGAGCCCATCGCGGCGTACCAAGTACTGCTTGGCACGGCGGTGGTGGGGGCTCTCGGCACCAAAACTTACCAGCTTGACCCGCATCTCACCGAATTGAATCTCACCGCCATGCATCAGTGCGGCGTGAGTCTTCCGCTCGTAGCTGTGGTCTACGTACGTACCGTTGGTGCTGCCTTGATCCTCCACTTGCCAAGTTCCTGCCTGCCAGCGCAACACGCTGTGACCTCCCGATACGGTGGCCTCGGGCACCACCAGATCTCGATCGCTGCGACGCCCTAGGGTGAGTACTGGCTTGTCGAGCGGATAGAGCTTGCCAACGGACTCTGGTGCATTGGTTGAGTAAGTTACCAGCAGCGACTGTGCTCCAGGGACGAAAGTAGTAGCGGTAGCACGCCCTGGAGGCGGCCCAGGATCAAGGCGCTCGCGGGGCACCTGGGTCGGGCTTGCGGTCATCTGCGTTGGGTTGAAGAAACGCATGTGCCGCGCTTGGGGTCGAAGTTGTGGATCATCCGAGAGGCAGCGGTGGATCTGCTTCACCTCGTCCATCGATAGCCCAGCGGGTACATCGAACATGATCTGAGCCTTCATCGGGCGAGCCCTGGGCTTGAAGCCGGGCTCGGGGACGCGACAAGTCCACATCTCCCAGAGAGTGAGCCCTAGAGCGTACACATCATCTTCTGGGGAAGCACCGCCAGAACGGAGCCGCTCCGGACTCATGTAATTGGGTGTTCCCCCATCCGGTGGGGCTCCAGGGCGCCTCGCCGCAAGTCGGGCCTTCTCCTGAGCAAAGCCGAAATCGAGGATCACCGATCGCTCCTCCGTCACCATCACGTTGCCTGGTTTGAGATCGCCATGCACCAGCCCCTGCGCATGGATGGCCGCGAGCCCCTGGCAGATCTCACTGGCAATCTTTCGGAACTCGTCCGCTGTATAGCCTCCATGGGCCTTCCTCCGGCGGATATGGGAATGGAGTGTCTGTCCGGGGATGTGCTCCATGACCAGAATCGGCCCCCAGGCCGACGGTGCAAGGTCGTGGACGCGGCAGATGTTCGGGTGACTGATGCTGCGAGCATGGAGGAGCTCTTGGCGGAGCGCCTCATCATCACCTGGCATACGCGACTCCTCGCGCACTACCTTCAGTGCGACCGTCTGCTGGGTGCTTCGATCATAGGCAAGAAACACCTCGCCCATGCCGCCCTTGCCCAGGCTTTGCCGGATCTCGTAGCGGTCGTTGATGACCGTGCCATGACCGATGGGAGGGGTTTTCACGATGGGTTCCCACAGCAAGACAGGCTCGACGGGCGCAGAGCGTCGCCCAATTCCTCCCCCTGCGCAACCCTAATCCCCACCGCCATCCGGGATCGGCATCACTCTCCTTGACGCAGCTTCGCCGTTGCGACTACAGCCTGTCCCGCCTGGGCTTGCCCGGGCCCCGCTCCGGGTAGTCAGGGGTTCTCCCCTGGCTCGCAAGAGGGAAGCCGGTGCAACACCGGCGCGGCCCCCGCCACTGTAACCGAGGACAACGGCACGCAGACCACTGGGGTTCCCCCCGGGAAGGGTGCCCGAGGAAGATCCGGTAGCCAGGAGACCTGCCCGAGCGTGGATTCCCGACCTGGCGGGGTGTCCAGGTCGGCCAGGAGGGTAATGCGGCACTCCTCGGTCGTCCCTGTCCCCCGCCCCCATCACGGCGCGGGGTGCGCCCGACCAAGGTTCCACATGCGCTCATCTCCATTTCTTCCGACGTATCTCCTCCTTTCCCTACTCGCCCTCCTCGCTTGCAGCGATGAAGATGAGTCCACTTCCGCTCCCCCTAGCAACACCGCTGGAGGATCCTCCCAGGCAGGCTCCGGCGGAAGTAGCGCCGGTAGCGGGGGAACTTCAGCAGGTTCCGGCGGTACCTCGGCAGGTTCCGGTGGAACTGATGCCGGCAATGGTGGCTCTCCGGCAGGCTCTGGTGGCGACGGTGGGGCCGCCGGGAACGCAGGTCTGGGCGGGCAGGCTGGTAACGGCGGGGCGGCAGGCTCCGGCGGAGGGATCACCTGCCTGCCACCCGATGCCTACAGCAAGGTGCTCACGCTCCAGGCGAGCTCTCCTCTGTGCGTGACTAGGGTCTACAAGACCCCCCTCTCCTCCTTCGGCTTTGCCTTCGCCGCAACCTGGGGGCGTCATGGTGGGCCGCTTAGTACCGACACCAGCAGCGGTGCAGAAGTGCGCCGCTGGCAAGTTCCCCAAGACCCCCAGGGAGCGATGACTAGTGAGGCTCCCGTGAAGGTCAAGATCGATGGGCTTCCAGAGAAGATCTTCTTCGGCCCCGCCTTGGACATCCCCTTCCAGAACTGGACATTGATCTCCTATACCGGCAGCTCCCCCGAGTTTGCCGGCGAAGTAATCGCCATGGACAGTCAGCTCACGGAGGTTAAGGCCCGCAACCCTGTCAACGGTTGGTTTGCTGCAACCGCTCTCCCTGGGGCAACAGATCGGGTCGTGTTTACAGCTCTCTCCCCTGTGCTGACTGCCCCTAGCAATACCTCCGACAATGGGCTTTACTATGTGGAGCCTTGCAATGCGACAGCGATTCTCAAAGCAGGCTGCGGAGCCTCCGGAAAGCTCGGCGGCTGGGAAAGCAATTCTGGACCTGTCGCTGTCGACGAAGCTGGCCACTTGTTTGCTGCCTTGAGCACCTTTGGAGGGAATCAACAGGTCAGGGCCTTCCTCCCAGCGCAGGCTGCTGGATCGACCCTAGTCGAGGGCCTGACCATCCTCACCAACACGGATTTCTCCACCTCCTTGGCAGCGCTGGGCAATCCGGATGGCAAGGGCGGGCATCTAGTCGTTCAATCCAGCGACAGCACCACCTTTGCCGCCAAACCAGCGCAGCTTTTCTCTTATACCGTGAGCAATGGGAAGATGAGCGCGACAGCCCTCGGCGAGGGAGGCTTCTCCGCCAAGGCAGCCGGGGCATCGCCGGTGGTATTTTCTTCGGGCGATGGTCGGCTTTGGGTGGCTACCGATGGCGAGGATGGGGCCTACTTCGTGGTCCTGGAGCGGAAATAACCTCGGGAGGAGGCTCCAGTGGTGTGTCCCGCGAAGAAACAGGTGTCCGTAAGCATCCTGGGAAAACATCTGCTCGGGATGAATC
>JANWXX010000360.1 GCA_025057345.1 Polyangiaceae bacterium
TCGTACCTTGGGCAGTACCTTCCTACGTAACGGCACTAGCTTGGAAAGGGATGTTCCACCGGCAGTTTGGGGCCATCAATGCGATCCTAGCGATCCTCGGGGTTGAGCCGATCGCTTGGTTTTCTCGATTTGCCACGGCATTCTCCGCCAACTTGGCGACGAATGTCTGGCTGGGCTTCCCGTTCATGATGGTGGTGACACTAGGGGCGATTACCTCTGTCCCGCAGGATGTTCTGGAGGCTGCGGAGGTGGACGGAGCGACCCGTTGGCAGAGGCTCCGACTGGTGACGCTACCCATGATCCGTCCAGTGCTCCTCCCTGCAGTAGCCTTGGGAGCTGTATGGACTTTCAATATGTTTAACGTGGTGTTTCTTGTGTCTGGAGGTGATCCGGATGGAACGACGGATATTTTGGTATCGGAAGCCTATCGTTGGGCCTTCACGAGGGATGCCCAGATGGGCTACGCGGCTGCCTATGCTGTGCTCATCTTCCTTCTGCTTTTTGGTGGAACGCGAGCCCTTAACCGGCTGACAGGAGCGAGAATCTAATGAAACGAGAACGAACGCTCCTCGAACATGCATTGATCCATATTGCTCTTATGATCGGCGTGGTCTTTGCCCTCTACCCAGTGCTCTGGGTACTTTCGATGGCGCTCTCACCCCACAGCCATGCCCCGACTCCCCGGGCTATCCCAGTCCCGGCAACCCTCTCTCTCTCCAATTTGACCAGCGTGGTGCTCTCCACCTCAGGGGGAACTTGGCTCTTCGGCCGACAGCTCTTCAACAGTGTGATCGTGTCCTTGGCCACTGCAGCGGTAGGGTGCATCCTTGCATTGCCTGCGGCCTATGCCCTCTCTCGCTTTGAGTTCGTGGGGAAGAAGAAGGGAACTGCAGTGCTCTTGGCTACTCAGATGTTCCCCACCGTTGCTAGTGCCGTCCCCCTCTACCTCCTCCTCAATGCACTCCATCTCCTCGACACCAAGACCGGCCTTGTGGTCTGTTATGCTTCGACCTCGATCCCCTTCGCCATCTTCCAGCTCCGCGGAGCTTTCGACACCATCCCGAAAGACTTGGAAGAGGCTGCGATGATCGATGGAGCAACTCGGCTCGTCGCCTTCCTTCGAGTGGTGCTTCCAGCGGCACGGCCCGCCATCGCCGTCACCTTCCTCTTCGCCTTCATGAGTGCTTGGAACGAGTTTATCCTGGCGGCAACGATCCTGGGCCGTGAGGAGGCCTTCACTCTACCGGTGGTGCTATCCCGCTACGTGGGCGAGCATGATGCGGATTGGGGTCGCTTTGCTGCTGGGGCACTTGTGGTGTCACTCCCGGTGATGGCCCTGTTCTATGTCACCCAGAAGCACTTGGTTAGCGGCCTCACCGCTGGCGGCGTCAAGGGATGATCGACAGTTCGCAAGCCATGGATTCTCGGCTCAGCGGCCCCGCTCGAAACACGTCGAATCAAGCCATCTCCTCATCCGAGGGTGAAAGCCAAATCTAACCCGCCTCCACCGCACCCTATCCCGTATCAAGGCAGCAAGCGGCAGCTCGCCGACCGTATCCTTTCCCTCGTTCCCGGTCGCATCGCCACCCTCTACGAACCCTTTGCTGGGTCCGCTGCTGTGACCCTTGCCGCAGCTTCCCGCGGGCTTGCTGGGCGCTATGTCCTGGGGGACTCACTGGTACCTCTGGTAGGGATCTGGCGCGCCATTCTCGCCGAGCCGGAGGCCCTCGCCGAGCGGTATCGGTCCCTCTGGGAGACCCAGCTTGGTCGGGAGCGAGTCCACTACGATGAGGTGCGTGCTCGCTTCAACCGGGACCAGGATCCAGCAGCACTACTTTACCTGCTAGCGCGGTGCGTGAAGAATGCCGTGTGCTTCAACCGGCGGGGGGAGTTCAACCAGTCGCCGGACAATCGTAGACTCGGCATGCACCCGCATAAGATGCGCCGGGAAATCCTAGCTGCCTCGGCGCTGCTCCAGGGCAAGACAGAGGTCGAGTCTTCCGACTATGAGGATCTCCTAAGCCGAGCAGGTCCGAGTGATCTCGTTTATATGGATCCTCCCTACCAGGGGACGAGCCAGGGGCGCGATGTCCGCTATCATCAGGGGCTCGATCTGGATCGGTTCCTCCGAGTGCTCAGGCATCTGCGGAAGCGGGAGGTTCCTTTCCTCATCTCCTTCGATGGAAGGACCGGGGCCAGATCCTACGGGCAGGAGCTTCCAGGGAGTCTTGGGCTGACAAGGATCGAGCTAGTCGCTGGGCGCTCGACCCAGGCAACGCTTTTGGGGCGCCATGAGATCACCGTCGAGTCCATTTACCTTTCGCCCGGGCTTGCCGGGGTGGTCCGGCAGGGGAATTTGTGACGTGGGATTTTCTGCTACAGGAAGGCATCATGCTGTTCTTTGTGCTTCTCCCCCTCTACATTTTTCTTTGGGTAAAACACCCACCCACTTGGGTGCCTAGGGGAGCCACGGCGGTCTTCGCAGGCTACACGGAGCTCGCGGTGAGCTTCGCAGGTCACATGGAGCTCGTGACGGTGTGATGTTGGAGGAGAGCGCAAGAAGAGAAGCAATAGCACCGCGGATTGTCTCACTCTTGCCGTCAGCAACCGAGATCGTCTGCGCACTAGGTGCCAGCGAGAACCTCGTTGGCATCTCGCACGAATGTGATTTTCCTGAGACAATTCGAAACCGCCCCGTGCTTACCCGTGCCCGGATCAATGCTCACGGCTCAAGTCGGGAGATCGATCTCGCGGTCCGTACCGTCATTCCTGAAGCTCTGAGCATTTATGCCATCCACGAGGAGCGGCTCGGGGAGCTGAGGCCTGATGTCATCATTACCCAAGACTTGTGCGAAGTCTGTGCTGTTTCTCTGGATGACGTCCGCTCTGCTGTAGCCAAGCTTGCCCATCAAGAGCAGGTGAGCCTCGTCAGCCTTCGACCTACATGCCTTCAAGACGTTCTCGAAGATATCGAACGGGTAGCTATCGGGATTGGGCGCAACTCAGAAGGTGCTGCTCTCCGTACAACCCTGACCAGGCGAATTCGCGCCATTGCCGACCGAGCGGCACAGGCGAGCCTCCGCCCCCGGGTCGTCTCCCTCGAATGGATAGATCCGCTCATGCTCGGCGGCACATGGATGCCAGAACTCATCGAGCTTGCTGGCGGTATCGCGGTTGGTGTTTCTGCCGGGCAACCCGCGCCAACCGTGAACTCTCGTACGCTAGCAGAGCTCCGCCCGGATATCCTCGTCGTGAAGCCTTGTGGCTTCTCTCTTGAGCGTACATTGGCTGAACGCGATATCCTTGAGCGCTCACTTGATGCCGCAGCCCTTGCAGGGGTGCGCGTCTACGTCACCGATGGCAATGCATTCTTCAACCGGCCAGGGCCTCGGCTCGTCGAGTCGCTGGAGATCATGGCAGCTTGCCTACACCCGGATTTGTTCGCCGACTTCGCGGCAACCCACAGTAGCGTCCTCCGGAGGCTACGATGAGTACATTGCCTCGCAACAAGGCAAAATTCCTGACACGACGAGGTGGGAAGAGAATTCTTCCCTTTATCTGGCTGACCGAGTCGTGGCAGACCGCTACGACCGGATTCGCATCCTTGGGATCTGCTACGCCGTACTGACCTTGTGTGCAGCGACACTGGCGCTCCTTGCCACAGTGGGGGGCGAGGAGCGCTCCTCATGCTAGCCAGTCACGGAGGCGATGAGGCACTCGCACCGGAAGTGTCGCTAGCGATGCTGACACTCATCGGGGCGACGGACATGGTAAGCGTGGCTATCTGGCAGACGCTGATCCAGCTCTGGACCCCTCAAAGATACGGGGCCGGGTGAGCGAGTCAACCAAGTGTTTATCGGGGCCTCGAACGATATCCCAAGAACTGCGCCGTTTCGAAGGTGTAGGCTCCGGGAGATAACGCGCTGCAACAGTCGCGTCATTTCGTGGAAACGCGAGCGACGCAAAAGGTTCTTGTTACGATGGAGGAGATGGAGGCTAAGCCAATAGCAGAGGTCGGTCGCTATTTGCTCTACGAGGAGCTTGCTTCGGGGGGGATGGCGACGGTGCATCTCGGGCGGTTGGTGGGTCCGGTAGGGTTCAGCCGGACGGTAGCCATCAAGCGGCTCCACCCTCAGTTCGCCAAGGACGAGGATGGGGTAGCCATGTTTTTGGACGAAGCGAGGCTGGCAGCGCGGATCCAGCACCCCAACGTGGTCCAGACCCTGGACGTGGTCCAGACCCCAGGCGAGCTCCTTTTGGTGATGGAGTTTGTGCGTGGGGAAACCCTCTCGAGGCTGCTCAAGGCCTCGGCCCGGCTCGGCGAGAGGATCCCCCCGTCGATTGCTGTAGCAATCATCGTCGGGGCGCTCCACGGTCTACATGCAGCCCACGAAGCCCGGAGCGAGCGGGGAGAACCGCTGAACCTGGTACACCGGGACGTGAGCCCCCAGAACATCATGGTGGGAGCCGACGGAACAGCACGAGTACTAGACTTCGGTGTGGCCAAAGCGATCGGGCGGATGCAGACCACCTCCGAAGGGCAGATCAAGGGCAAGCTTGGATACATGCCCCCCGAACAATTGAGCGCTGGGCAGATCGATCGACGCACAGATATCTATGCGGCGGCGGTGGTGCTCTGGGAAGCCTTGGTGGGTCAGCGCCTCTTTGGGGGCGACTCGCAAGGGGTTGTGGTGGGGAAGATCCTCCATGGTGAGGTTCTCGCTCCAGGAAAGTTGGTGGAGGGGATTCCCCCGGCACTGGATGCGATCGTACTCCGGGGGCTCGCCCGTGCACCGGAAGAGCGCTACGCCACCGCTCGGGAGATGGCGATGGAGCTGGAGCGCTCCGTGGGGGTCGCCCCTCAAAGCGTCGTCGGCGAGTGGGTCGAGCGGCTAGCCGGATCGGTGCTCCGTACTCGCGACGCTCTAGTTTCCAGTGTGGAGAGAGCCTCTCCAGCGGTGCCAGAGATCCCCACCCGCCTCGACAACCCTTCCGCTCCAAAGATCGCCGTCACCCCGCTCCCCACCTCTCACCCTACCCCCTTCGCTGCCCAGTCCTCCAGGGTATCGCCCACGGTCCGACGCTCCCTCGCTCCCTTGGCCGCTGCTGTCGTGCTCCTAGTTCTCGGAGCAGGGATACTTTGGGCCAGGCGTTCCGGTGAGGTGGTGGCCGCTCCTCCCAAGAAGGAGGTTATCCCTTCTTCCTCGACAACTTCCCTCCCCCCCACGCCTACTGCTTCGACCCTAAACCAAGACATCATCGAGCCTTCGCCATCAACACTGCCTCCGTC
>JANWXX010000361.1 GCA_025057345.1 Polyangiaceae bacterium
ACCGGTCGTGTCCGGGTACTCCGCGATCTGACCCTGGAAGGTGCCTCCGTGGAGGCCGGCGAGATCCTGGTGGTCAAGAGTGCTGACCTCGGCCTCTCTCCCCTCTTCCTCGTCGCTGGAGGCCTCGTCACCCAGCAAGGCGGTCGCCTCACACAGGGTTCCGTAGTCGCCCGTGAACTCGGTCTTCCTGCTGTCGCCGGCGTCCCTAGCGCAACCCGAGCCCTGCGCACCGGTGACCTCGTCCGTATCGACGGTGACAAGGGCACCGTCGAGCGCTTCTCCGAACCATGAGCCGTCGCTGGATCGTTCAATCTACTGGACCTTCCTCCCTCGGAGAAGTTCTCGCTTGTATGGAGGAGCCCTACGCTCTTCGTGAAGGACGTGTCTTCGTCGGGAGGAAGCGCGCTTCCCGAGAGGATACACCTCTCTCTCCAGGGAATGTGGTCACCATCTATCCCCCGCGCCCTGCCGCGGAGGAACCCCAAGTGCTAAGCGAGCGAGATGGGGTTCTGGCTATCTTCAAACCTGCTTCGCTCCCCACGATTGCCGATCATCGGGGGGAGTACAGCCTGCTCCGCTGGGCCTGCGAGCACCTCCGTCGCAAGGATCTCCACCCAACTTCCCGCCTAGATGTTGGGGTGAGCGGTGTGGTGCTGGTGGCTCAGGGACGCACCGCTCGGGAGCGCCTCATCCTCGCCCGCGAGCATGGGAAATACCGCCGCATATACCTTGCCCTAACCCCGCCGGGTCTCACCTCCGGCGTATGGACCTGGGCCATCGGCAAGGGGAAGGGCAACCTTCGCACTGCCCTCCCCCAAGGTACTCCCGGCTGCCCGGATGCTACCACTCGGTTCTCTGTCCTCTGCACCACCTCACGAGCTTCGCTCCTCCGGGTCGAACCGATCACCGGCCGTACCCACCAGATCCGGGTCCATGCTGCTGCGGCAGGCTTCCCCCTGGTGGGCGATAAATCCTATGGAGGATCCCTACGAATCGTCTCCCCGGATGGCTCGGTATTCCGGCCCGGGCGCATCGCTCTCCATGCCTTTCGGGTCGAGGTTCCTGACGGGAGCGGTACTCCCTGGCGAATCGAGGCGCCGATCCCGAACGATTTCCTCGTCCTCTGGCGAGTCCTCGGGGGCAACGCACTTCCGGAGGTGCCGTGAAACTCCACCCTCTCGCCTGGTCCCTCGCACTTTGCGTGGCTCTCCCAGCCTTCGCCTCCGCGCCTTCCGCTCCTGCTTCTGCTCCTATGCCTGCCGCTTCCGCATCAGCTTCTGCATCGGCCTCCGCGAAGCGCTCAGACTTTGGTGTTGCTTCAGACCCTCCCCCCTTGGTGACGAGGAAGAAGTGGGTCTACGAGCTGGTCTACTATGAGGGAGCCTTGTTTGCACCGACGCCGCGGCAGCGGGATGCAGGCAGGCCAACGGAGACGCCACGGAAGATGGGGCGCTTCGCTATCGAGCTCTACAACGGACCGGATCTAGTGGAGCGCGTGCGCTTCGAGCTTCCGATGCTGAACGGAGATCCCTTCACTAACAAGCCTCGCCCCTGGAATGCTCCGCCAGACATGGAACGGCGGGTACGGGTGCGGGTGCAGGTCGAGGTGCCCATGACGGACCGGGCCAACCGCGCGATTTTTGTGGATCGAGCGACAGGCCATCGAGTCCGGCTCCCTTGGCCTGTGCAACCTCCCTCACCCTGAGGCAAGCAGCGCCGCCGGTGCGCGCGAACGCACCACCACCGGGAGCCCCTCGGTGGGGGTGATGGTGACGGCGCGGCGGGTGCTTCGCGGAGTATAACCGGGAGCTAGCTGGAGACGGAGCCTGCGGAAGATCATTGCCAGTACCATCTTCATCTCGAAGATCGCGAACGCTGCACCGATGCACCGGCGGAAGCCACCCCCGAAGGGGATGAACTCCCAGGCGGAGGGGCGGAAGGTCCGATACCGATCCGGGTCGAAGCGCTCCGGGTCCGGGTAGAGCGCCGGGTTGTGGTGTACCAGGTAGATCGACGGCGCCACCATCTGCCCCACCGGTACCTCGTAGGGCCCCAACTGGAGGGGCTTCTGCATCACACGCCCAACCACCGGGATCACTGGGATCCTCCGGAGCGCCTCCTTGACCACGCCGTCTAGCAGCTCGCTCCGAGCGATCCTCTCCGGCGACGGAGCTCCCCCGGACCATAGCTCCTCCGCCTCGCCTCGGAGACGCTTGCAGAGGACCGCGTCGGAGAGCACCCACCGGAGCGCCCACGCGAGAGCCGTCGCTGTCGTCTCATGCCCCGCGACCAGCAGCGTGATCAGCTCCTCTTTGAGCTCCTGGTCCGAAAGCGGATGGCCTGACTCATCCCGAGCACGAAGCATCATCGCCAGGATATCCTCCCGCCCTGCTCCCTGCGGGCCACGAGCTTCTTCGATCTCTGCTTGCAGCAGAGCATCAGCGCGCTCCGAGAGCCGGAGGAAGCGACCCCAGGGGCTCCAGGGGCCAAGATCTCGATGCATCACCGGGAAGAGCATCACCGGCCGTGCGACAATCGAAAGGGACTCGTTGAGGAGCATCATCAGCTCCCGAAACCGGGGCCCCGCAGCTACCCCAAAGACCGTCTTAAGGATCACCCGGAGGGTCAGCTCCTGCAATGGTTCATGAATGGGGAACGGACGCTCCAGGGGCATCCGATCGATCACCTCGCTGGCCGTGTTTAGCATGGAAGTTCCATAGGATAGCATCCGCTCGCCGTGGAAGGCGGGCATCATCATTTTGCGATGGCGCTGGTGGGGGGCGCCGTCCAGCAGCAGCAGCGAGTGGTCCCCGAGGAAGGGCTTGAGTACCACGTTGGCCTTGCCGGCGTGGCCGTCCTCTGGCGAGAGCGTGAAGACCTCCTTCACATACTCAGGGGAGGCGACCACCGTGATATAGCCGAGCCCTGGGAGCCTCAGCCGGAAGACATCCCCCAGCTCGCGCTGGCATCGGGAGAAGAATTCATAGGGACGTTTGATCCATTCAAGGACATGAAGCGCCGAAGGGAGCGAGGGAGTCGGGGCGAGCATGAGCCCACGGTAGGGGCTCATCCCCCCGCCCACAACCCCCACAGTGTCCTGCGCCTTGCTGGGGGACATGCCACGGGCTCATCCCCCCGCCCACAACCCCCACCCTTCAGCTCGCCGCAGCCTCGGATGCCAGGGAGCCCTCAGACTGCCCCTCCTCGTCCTCCGAACGATCGCCAGCCATTGTCCCCAAGAGCCAGTCAAACAGGGGCAACGTCACATTGAAGTTCTTTGAGCGCATCTGCTTTGGATCATGATGCCTCGCGTGATGCTTGCTCAGCCACCTCAGCACCGGGTTACGCCCCAACGGGTGGTCCTCCGGCAAGTGGTATACCGTGTGGAGCAGCTCGTAGCTCACCAGGTAGCAGGCCGCCGTTGTCAGGAAGAGCCACCCCGTATTCGCCGTGAACACCGCCCCAAACACCGCCGACATCGGTACCATCGCCGCCGCCGCCCCTAGCACCCCCAGCGCCGGCATCAGCACTAGCTTCAGCTCCCGGTAATTCGTCACCGCCATCGCCTCCTCCCAGTAGACCGCGTGATGCTCCGGCGTGTGCCGGTCGTACAGCACCTCGAAGGGCCATGTCCGCCGATGCAGCAAGTGCTTGTGCGCCCACCACTCGACCCCGTTGGCCACCACCACCGTCACCGGGATCACCAGTAGCTCCGCCGCTGCCACTCCCTTGATCCCCCACAACCCCACCGTTAGTGCTCCCACCCCCACCCCCGTCGTTGCCGCCAGATGCGCCCACGGGCTGTACCTCGCAGGGATCGCCTCCAGCAGCCTTGCCCTCGTCTCCTCTGCCTTCGCCCGCAACCCGTCCAGCCTCGTGGTCTTCATAGGGAACATCTATACATTATAAAAAAACAGAATCAAGCTACCTGGGAGAGGATTTCGAATGGTTCACCGTAGGGTTCAAACCCGGATGATGCGCCGGTGGATGCGGCGCACCAGGAAGAAGCCGATGAGGCCCAGGGGGCCGAAGAAGAGGGCCAGGGGGCCGAGGACGCCAGCGACGCGGATGCTCCCGTGGACCAGCGCCGACAGCACTGCCTGGGCGTCGGAGCCGGCCTGGCTCACTGTGGTCGCCAGGCTTGAAGACCCCGCCCGCCGATGGATCGCGAGCTGGATTGTTGACAGGCTCGCCTGCTGATCGAGCTGGTTGCGGCGCCCCTCCATCCGCTCGATCTCCTCCCGGACCTCACCAAGCTGCCGCTGTACTGCCAGCAGGTCCGGCACCGTCTTCGCTTCCTTCACGATCTCCAGGAGCTGCGCCTCGATGGCTCGCTGGGCCCGCAGCCGTGCCTCCAGGTCGTAGAACTCGGCGCTCACGTCCTGGCTGGTGACGCTCTCGTAGGTGGTGCGCGTCCCCATCCCTCGCAGCGCTGCCAGCGTCTCGGTCAGCCTGTCGACAGGCACCTTGAGCGTGAGCGAGATGCTGGTCACCCCATCGTCCCCGGAGTTGTGCTCGGTGGAGGCCGCCACGTACCCCCCTACCTTCTCCGCCGCATGGATCGCCCGGTCCCGGACCTCGCTCAGCTTCTCGGCCTCGATGGAGAGGTTGGCGTTCTTGATGATCTTCCGGGGCGCCGCCTCGGGGAGCTTCCCCGCGGTCCCTCCTGCCTGGGGGGCGGCGGGGGCGGCCTCCGCGGCGGCAGGGGCGGAGGACGCGGGCTCGCTCTCTCGCTTGGCGCAGGCCGGAGTGCCCACGGAGAGCAGCACGAGGAAGCAGGCGGAGGCGAGGGCGGCGCGGGGGGTCATGCGAGGCTCCAACGGGGAGAGGGCGGGGGGCTCAGCGAGTCTGTCACGATTCGGTGGCGGCGATGCTTGGTTTGATTTTTCCCATTGACGGTCGGGGAAGAGAGGGGGATGTTTGCTCTTGATGACGGACTCTCACCCCTTCGCTCTTTCCATTCATGCTTGTTGTCCCCCCTGCTGAGTTCCTGTGATGGAGGGGACGGGGTGGATTCATCACCCCCTGGAGAGGGCGCGCATCGGGGGTTTCGGTCGCGCTGTTTTGGTGATGGAGAGTGGTTTCGCCTACCAATCACCTGTCATTTCTAAGAAAAACATCCGATCCAACCACCTTGTTGAGATCTGGAATAGTGTTGTACCATCTATCCCAATTCCAAATTGGTCGATAGGAGTTACGCACCCAGGGCCAAGTGCCTGGGAACACTGGGGTTTGCAAGGAAGGTCCGGATGGCCTCACGCAC
>JANWXX010000362.1 GCA_025057345.1 Polyangiaceae bacterium
CAAGTCAACCTGGATGCCCCGGTGCGCTGCCCCGAGTGCGGCAAGCCAATGCGCCGCGCCCCGGGGGGTGATGCTTCCCTTCTCATTGATATTTGTGACGAGCACGGCACCTGGTTTGATCGGGATGAGCTTCAGCAGGTCGCTGCGCTAGCGGAGCGTCGTCGTCGGGAACAGCGTACGGCAGCTATCGCTGGGGGGGCAGCGGTCACTGGAGTGGCGGGGGTAGCAGCACTCCAGGCGGGGGCAGCGCAGAATCTCAATGCGACTACCGGCGAAGTCGGGACCAGTGTGGGCAGCGCAGTTGTGGAAGTCGCGGCGGAGGTAGGCTTCGAGGTCGTTTTTGAAGGGCTTGTCTCTTTGATAGGTGGGATCTTCGACTAAGCACTTCGGCTAAGAACTTCACCTCGCCCCTCCTTGGCTTCGTGCTACCCTCGGGTTCCATGGTGCACGGAGATATCCTCCGGGGGGTGGCGATGGCCCTCGCTGAGCAAACAGCGCTCCGGGCCTCTCAGGCTCTGACGGCTGTGGGGATTCCTCACATTTTTCTCAAGGGGCTTCCGGTTGCTCTGACTCTTCGAGCGGAGAGGGGCTTCCGTGACGTCGACCTCCTGGTTGCCTGGCGCGATTTCCCTCTTGCCCGCCGCGTACTCATCGCTGAGGGGTTCCGCGAGGGAAAGGGGCAGCATACCCTTCATTCCTCGGCTCTTGGCTCCCCGCTTCGCGCCTCTCCGGATCTCGATCTTCAGGCTTGGCTCGGCTACCCGCTCCTCCCTCGCGGTGGCATGGAAGCCTTGCTGCAAGGGGCCCGCTGGGTCAAGGCCGGCGATGGTTCCATCCCCGTTCCCTCCGAGCTTGATCTTGGCTGTATGGCGGCTCTCTATGCAGTCCGGGAGCGCTTCCGCCCGGAGGCCGCACCCCTCCTCGAAGACCTCCAGCACTGCATCGCACTTCATGGTGCTGACGTGCTGGCGCTCCGGGCCCGAGAGTTGGGCCTCACCCGCTACCTTGAGGTCGCTATGGACCCCATTTATCACCCCTGGGCAGGCCGCCTCCGCTACTTGGACGCGCGCTTCCCCCGGGTGCTCTCTGCACTGCCGGCGCTGCTAGCAGACGGCTGGCGTGGTCTTGTCTCCTTCCTGGTTGCTGCAGCACTACTGGCCTTCGAGCACGTTGCTCGGAAGTTCTTGCCCCGTGATTGATCGATTCAGGATGGCGCGGACCAGTGGCTCCAGGGAAGCATCTTGGAAGACCAGGTTAGCAGGCCACCCGGGCCGGAGGAGACAACTACCTGCATCTGCCTCGCGGCTTGCCCTGCCGGTGGCAGGATGGTTCCATGGGAACACGATGCGAACGATGCTCCTTGCGCTTCTGGTTTCTGTGCTTGGGAGCTGCGCTGCCGACAAGGTTTGCACCACTCTTGGGTGCTCGGATGGCTTCTCCCTGAGTTTTGGTTCTGGGGCGAAGACCGCGGGATCCTACGTAGTCGACCTGGAGCCGACGGAAAGGAGGTACGCTGCGAGTGCTCCTGGAGCGCGATGTTCGCGGTCGCGATGGTCGACCTGGAGCCGACGGAAAGGAGGTACGCTGCGAGGTCAAGCTTCCGCTCCCGCCCTGCGAGCAGCTCCAGAACCCTTGCAATGACCCCTCCGTCACCCTGGAGCTTTCGGGGTGTGCCCTGGATACCTCGGCCCACTCCATTACCGGGTTGAGGATCAACGGGAAGCCCTCCAAGGTGATCGTCTCCATGAACCGGGACAACCTCCAACTGTTTCTTGGCCATGGGCTCCGTTATGAAGAACTCTGCACCTTGCGGGACGCTATTGTCGCAGGGATGCGACGCAAATTGGTTGGATAACCCTTGGTGTTGGGTATTGGTTCACACCCAGAGAGTCGGAGCAATCTCCCAGAGAACAGCCCAAAGATTAGCTCTGTTAATACGCTCTCAACCACCCGTACGCTGCTCCAATCTCTCCGCTCACTGGCGCAGGGTGGCGCCGAGGCGCTTGCTGATGGTTTCGACGATGCTGCGATGGCGCTCCTCGACCTCGGCGTCGGTGAGGGTGCGTGCGCCCTCCTGCCCCGCGCGGTCGAGGGGGTCGCGGTAGGTGACCCGGAAAGCCAGGGAGCGGTGTCCCTCTGGAACACTCCCCCCGCGGAACACGTCGAACAGCTCCACCTGCTCGCAGAGATCCCCTGCAGCCTCCCGGATTTGTCCCTCCACCTCGCCAGCAGGGATGGCCTCCGCCACGGTGAAGGCCATGTCCCGGGCGATGGCTGGTAGCCTCGGGATCGGCGCCGCCTTCGGGGTGGCTCGTCCCAGGGTTTCCAGCGCGTCCAGGTCCAGCTCGACCACCACCGCGGAGCCGCCCAGATCCATTCGCTCGATGACATCTGGATGCAGCAGACCAAACCGACCCACGACCTGGTTTCCCACCCGCACCACGCCGGCTCCCCGTGGGTGCAGGTGGGCGGGGCGCTCGGCCTCGGAGAATGCCGCTACGGAGGGCTCCCGCCGCAGCGCTCTGGCCACTAGCTCCACGGCTACTGCCTTGCCGTCGAAGACGTCGTACTCTTCGGGGCGAGCGAGGTAAGCCGGTCGCAGCCCTGCTAGCACCGCCGCCAGCTGCCGGGGCTCGGTGGGCAACGCTTCCTCTGTACCACCTCTGGGGGCGAGGAAGATGCGTCCCAGGGTGAACAGCCGCACCCCGCGCTCCCCCCGGTACCGAGCCTGTCGGGTGGCCTCCAAGAGCCCCGGCAGTAGCGAGGTCCGAAGCACGCTTCGCTCCTCGGTAAGGGGGTTGGTCAAGCGCACCACCGGCGCTGGCGCCCCCAGGGCTTCGAGCTGGGAGGGAGCCAGGAAGGCGTAGGTCACAGCTTCCATCAGCCCAAGGCCTATAGCGGTGCGCCGCAGCTCATCATCGAGGCGTACCAGAGGCTGCGGCTGGGCCAACATTGGTGGGAGCTGCGCCTCGATCCTGTCGAACCCCCGGACCCGCGCTACCTCCTCGATCAGATCGGCTTCCCGGGTCAGATCCGGGCGCCACCCGGGGATGCGGAAGGTCGCCTGTGCATCGTCCCCTTCCACCTCCTCGCAGCCCAGCGCGCGCAGGATCGCTCGCGCCTCTCCGAAGGGCACCGGGGAACCTAGCAGAGCATCCAGGCGCTCGCTCCGCAGCCGCACCCGAGGGGCCTGGTAGGATCGTGTTTCCACATGGACCGGGCCAAAGGTCAATCTTGACCCTGGACAAAGTTCCTGGATGACTTGGAGCAACCGCAACGCAGCGGTTTTGACACCTTCCCGGTCGATCCCACGCTCGAAGCGATGGCTAGCTTCCGAGTGGAAGCCGTGGCGGCGGGCGGTACGCCGTACACTGCGGGGGTCGAAGTAAGCGCACTCTAGGAGGATCTTCGTGGTCTTCGGAGAGATCTCGCTCCGGGCGCCGCCCATGACTCCGGCGAGGCCCGTGGCTCCTTCTGCGTCGGCGATGACCAGGTCATCGGGGTCGAGAACATGCTCCTTGCCGTCGAGGGTGACCAGCTTCTCACCGGGGCGTGCCAGCCGCACGCGGATCTCGCTCCCACGGATCGTCTCCCAGTCGAAGGCGTGGGTAGGCTGCCCCAGCTCTAGGAGTACTAGGTTGGTGGCGTCCACCACGTTGTTGATGGGCCGGATGCCAAGGCTCGTTAGGCGGTGCTGCACCCACAGGGGGGATGGTCCGATCGTGACTCCCTCGACAAGGGAAGCTCCATACTCTGGGCACCGATCTTCCTGCTCGATGAGGATCGTGATGTCCTGAGGCTCTCTCCCGGTTTGCTGGCCAGGGCGGGGGAGTCGGAGCGTGAGGCCAACGAGTACAGCCAGCTCCCGAGCGAGGCCCACATGGCCGAGGGCGTCGGGGCGGTTGGGGGTCACGTTGATCTCAAGGATGGTATCCCTGACGCTTGGCAGCGCTTCCGGGAGTGGTTGCCCTGGCTCGCCGGAGGGGAGGATGAGAATGCCGGCGGAGCCCTCTCCGATACCCATTTCTTTCTCACTGCAAAGCATGCCCTCGCTGGAGATTCCGCCGATGGTCCGGGGGGAGATGGTGAGGCCGACCGCTGGGAGAGTGGCGCCGAGGGGTGCGAGGACCACGAGGCCGCCTGGGTCTGGTACGTTGGATGCGCCACAGACGACGCGTTGGGTTCCGGCGCCGTGGTCAACGGTGACGAGGCGCAGACCCGATTTGCTGGGATGAGGTTCGACAGTGACGACCTGGGCAACTCGGAGCATATCGGTGCCAGCTCCGAACTCGGATTGGCCCTCAATTTCTAGGCCTGCGGCTGTTAGCCGCTCGGCAACCTCCGTGGGGGGGAAGCGTTCGAGGCCAGGGATAAGTTCGCAGAGCCACCGGTAGGAAGCCTTCATCGTGGCCGCTTCCTATCACGACGGACCCCGGAGGGGGCAGGGGAGGGGCTACCCGCTCCGGGCCAGGCCAGGTAGAGAGCCTCATGCCCACCACTCCCCTCCGGCTGCTGATGCTCTGTGCTTACCCCTCTGGGGCTGCAGCCACACGTTTTCGTATTCATGGGTATCTCGATGTGTTGCGGGCCGCAGGGATCGAGCCAGAAGTACACCCTTTCGTCTCGGAGGAGTATTTCGCCGAGATGTACCGACCCCAAGGGGTAGCGAGGAAGGCGGTAAAGCTGGCGGGGTTCCTCCTTCGGGAGCTCCCGTATGTGGTGCGGGCACGCCGCTATGATGCGGTGTTCATCCAGCGGGAGATTGCTCTTGTGGGTCCGCCGATTCTGGAGCGAATCCTCGTCCAGCTCCGGGGATTGCCCTTGATCTACGATTTGGACGACGCGGTGTGGCTAGAGCCGACTCCGGCCCCCGGGACGCTCCGTGCACGCTTTCCCGGGATCGTTGGGGCGATTCGGGCGGCGGCGAAGGGGGATACACTGCTCTCCATGGCGACGGCGGTAGTGGCGGGCAGTCGTTACCTGGCGGCTCACGCAAGGCGTTTCTGCTCGAAGGTGGTGGTGCTTCCCACCGTAGTGAGCCGGGAACAATGGCGTCCTCGCGCAGGACGCCTCCAGGGAGAGATTCTCCAGAATCCCCCTTTGGTGGGCTGGATCGGTACTCACTCCACCTCGGTCTATTTGGCGATGGTGATGCCGGCGCTAGAGCGGCTTGCGAGGGAGGGGGTCCGCTTCCGTCTACGCCTCCGGGGAGCATCCTCCACCATTCGGAGTGACCT
>JANWXX010000363.1 GCA_025057345.1 Polyangiaceae bacterium
TATGCAAGCCCAATGTGTGCAGCTCCTTGTGCCATCTCCGGATGGTAACAAACCAGCACTGCTGCGAGGGTCAAAGCAGGATAGCATGGCGAGGTGCTGACCCGAGGCTCCTTCGCCTGGAAGATCACGGTCCTGTCGTCCCTGTATTTCGTCCAGGGTCTGCCCGCAGGATTCCAGGCGACGGCGCTGCCGACGTACCTGCGCAAAGAGGGGGTGTCCACGGTGCTCATCGGCTTTCTGGGGGCGCTGGCGCTGCCCTGGTCGATGAAGGTGCTCTGGGCGCCGCTGGTGGACGGCTACTACTGGCCATCCTTGGGCAAGCGGCGCTCGTGGATCCTGCCGATGCAGGGGCTACTGCTGCTGTGCTGCGCAGCGGCGGCGCTGGTCCCCCACAACCTGCCGCTGTTCCTCGGGCTGGCGCTGCTGATGAACCTGTGCGCAGCGACGATGGACATCGCCGTGGACGGGCTGGCGGTGGACATCCTTACCCGAGAGGAACTGGGCCACGGCAACGCCTCGCAGGTGGTGGGCTACAAGGTGGGGATGTTGACGGGCGGAGGTTTGTTGATGTGGGCCACAGACTCGCTGGGGTTCCGGCCGCTGCTGCTGGCGATAGCGGGGTTGGTGGGCGTGGTGCTGCTGTTCACGCTCCTATGGAACGAGCGCTCACTGGGGCCTCCAGAGGCCCAGGAGGAGGGGCCGTACCGCATGGCCGCAGAGGCCGAAATTCCGGAGCCGACGGAGGGCAAGGTACAGCAGGCGCTGCGGCTGTTGATGGAGACGTTCCGCAAACCCGGGTCCACGTGGGTTCTCCTCTACATTGTCACCTATAAGACTGGGGAGACGCTGGTGGACGTGATGTTTAAGCCGTTCCTGGTGGATGCGGGCTATATGGCGAAAATCGGGCTGTGGCTGGGGACCTACGGGATGGTGGCCTCGCTGCTGGGGTCGCTGTTGGGCGGCTGGATGGCATCGCGGTGGTGTCTTTGGCGTGCGCTACTGCTAGCGACAGTGCTCCGAGCAGGACCGGTGTTCGGTGAGTGGTGGTTGGCTCTGGGGAATACCACCGATGCCTCGGTGCTTGCGGTCACCCTGGCCGAGCACTTCTTCGGCGGTGTGCTCACTACCATCGTCTTCGCCTTTATGATGGGCCAGGTGGACTCGCGGATCGGCGGCACCCATTTCACGCTGCTGGCCACCCTTGAGGTTCTCGGGAAGGCCCCGATGGGTCCGCTCAGTGGCATCCTTGTCTACATGGTCGGTTACAAGGGCCTCTTCGCCCTGGGCTCCTTGCTATCACTGGCTGTGATCTTTGTGGTGATCCCGTTGCACAGGAGGGTGACTCTGGTATAGGGAAGTTCTGGCGAGGTTGTGCGTACGACGACCCCGCCACAACGGAGGAGCCATGGCAAAGAAGGCGCTGCTTGTGGGCATCAACCAGTTTCAGGGATCGGGGGTCACTCCCCTTCGCGGGTGCGTCAACGACGTAATCCACTGGGCGGATACCCTGGCAAGCAGCTACGGATTCGCGGAACGTGACATTGAGGTACTTCGGGATGGCCAAGCTACGCGAAGAGTGATGCTTCGAGCCCTCGAATCCTTGCTCCAAAGTGCTTCGCCCGGCGACACGTTGGCCTTCTTTGTCTCCTCTCATGGAACCCAAGTGCCCGATTACGACGGCGACGAGATCGATGACATGGATGAAGTGCTGGTCACCCACGATTTTACCTGGGATACCGCCCTCACCGACGACGAGCTAGCCGAGTACTTTGCCCGAGTCCCTTCGGGTGTCGACTTGATTTGTGTCTTCGACACGTGCCACTCCGGTACCATGCTGGACGCGAAGTCCTCTGCGTACCGCGCTGGTCCTCAACCTGGGAACGACCTTCCTCCCGGTGCCTATGCCCGCTTCCTCCCCACCCCCATCCACCTTCTGGAGCAGCACCGCACCCCGCGCGCCTCTCGTCCCCGCGCCTACGCTGGCTTCGGCCCCCAGGGCGGCACTGGAGGGAGCAGCAAACCTCGCCCTGGGGGACGCCCTCCTGGGCTTCGCCAGGTAGTCCCGGGCCTCTCCCTCTCTGCTGCTTCTGACAATGAAACTGCTGCGGACGCCGAGTTTGGAGGCACCCCCTTCGGTGCCTTCTCCTACAGCTTGATGGCAGCGCTTCGGGAAGGATCCCCTCAGATGTCCTGGGAGCAAGCCCATCAGGAAGCCACACGACGTCTCCGTGCTCGTGGATTCCGACAGACTCCTCAGATCCAAGTTCCTCCGGCCTTTCGCAACCAGCCCGTCTTCGGCGGACGCATGGAGCGCGCCGTTGCCCAGGTGCCCTCAGGCTTCGGCCCGCCCACCTTCGGCCCTGCTCCCCTCGTGGCCGAACGCTCGGGCCCCCTTGCCATGTCCAACCCCATCGACACCGCTTTGGCCGAGTTCAAACCCGATGACTACTCGGTGCGTCTCTGCGGAGCCCTTTTCAGCGTCGTTCCCTTCGCCGGACCCATACTCCCCTACACCACCGTCGAGGGGGCCATCCAGGCCCTCTATCCGCAAGCCTCTCCCCAGGTTGTCCGGAGGGCCTACGAACTAACCCGAAACGAGGCCATCCAGAGCGCGCTGAGGGCCGCCGACATGATCGACAAAGCAGACGCTGGGATCGCCATGTATTCGGGGGTGAAAGGGGCTTTCAATCTCCTTTTCGGCGAACGCAGCCAGGCGCTGGAAACCGACACGCAGCAGGGGGTCGACGCCGTGCTCAAGCTGCTCGGAATCGGCTACCTCATCGCAAAGATGTACCCAGGTAGCATCCAGGAACGAGTGCAGAGCTTCTATACAACCCCCGCCGGAAAGCATCTGATCGTCTACTATGCCCTCATTGAGGTAGCACTCCCGTTCTTGGACAATGCCCTTACCGCCAGCGGGAATTTCATCGGCTCGCTGATAAGCAAGCATGGTGGAGAAGCAGCGGGGAAGCTGTCGGCGGCGGTGGGTAGCCAGGATTCCGCCGAGGCCCAGGGAGTCATCCAGACCATGCTGAGCTGGATCGAGGGCGCTCTTACCAGCATCCTACCTTACGCACAGGCCGCCGCCGAGAAAGCCCGCCAATACATCCCTGGTGCCCTGGTGATGATGGACAAGGCGGCAAGCGTGGTGGCAACAGGTGCAGACGCGCTACCGGTCTACCGCTACCTAGGAGCACGTCTCGCTGCCGAATCCGTAGTACTGCTCGCCTCCCGAGGAGCCTGACATCATCCGCGAGGTTCAGTCTGCGGGGCCTGTATCCTTACGGTTCTCCAAGCTGCTCTGGAGTGACTCGGGCAGATCGGAAAGAAAGTTGTAGCGGGTCGCCTTCTCCAGAGCAGCGACCGTGGTCCGGTACTGGCCCCAGGGCTCCCCGCGAATCCCCTCCTTGTTAGGCATAGAAACGGCGATGACACGAGTCGTTTCATTGACATGCTCGATGCTCTGGTTGCGGTCGAGCACAACGACGATTTTGTAGGTCGCCTCGGGGACGGCAACCCCCTTGCCAATGGTTTGGGGTTTCTTGGGGAAGATCCCCCCTGCGACAAGGAAGAGTTCTTTATTTTCCTTCTGGGCGAGGCGCTGACAGTACTCCTCGAAGCGGAGCCAGGGCCCTGCGTTCAGGTCATGGTACTGGGGCAAGATGTTGACCATGAGGAAAGTTGCCTCATTGTCCGCAGGAGTCTTGGTTCGCTCCTCGGAACGAACCAGGTGTCCTCGGTCAAACCCTGACCCGGTGTAGTCGTCGTGGCGCACCCGGTAGAAGTCGGCTGGGAGGCTCTCATCCACCAGGAACTTGCCCTTGAAGCGGGGCACATTCCCGAAGTGCGAACCATTGAGGTTCCAGCTTACCCAATTGGGGTTGTTGAGTCTTTTGTTGTACGAAAGTGCGTATTGGGGTTTGACCATCAGGTGATCGTCCGAGTCGTCTCCATCGGTAGGGATTCCCATGGTCAGGTGGACGCTCGTCGCCTTGCCTTTCCCAGGACGCGCAGCAGGTGCCGTAGGCGCTGTCGTTGCTGTGGCAGAGGGCCGAGGCTTGTCGTAGTTGGAAGGCTTTCCGGTGGAGGTGGGTGTGGAGCCAAACCCTGGTGCGGCCCCCCCTCCCCCCGAGGGTGACCCGGATTTGCAGCAAGCCAGGGATGGGAGCGCGAGGACCGCGAGGAGGACAAGAGAGGGCCGCATGGGGACTTTCTCCCTCCTTTCTTTGGGGGAGAGGGGGGCCAGGGGTAAGGTCAGAGTGAGGCGTAGGCGTGGGCGATCACGCGGCGCGCAGTGGTCTGGATCCCGGTGTGCTCGTAGTAGTTGGTGGCCATATCCAGGATGGCCCCTACGTAGTCGAGCTTGTCATCAGCGATATCGACGTAATTGCGTACCCGATTGAGCAGATCTCGCTGCTCTAGCCCGCGAGACTGGATCATGTTGTTGAGGAAGCCCGAGGAGGCCTCCAGGTTAGCCTGGACGAGCTGCCGCTGGGCATCGACGCTACCCCCGGGGAGGAAGCGCTGGAGGTTCTTGAAGAGGCTGTTGCTAGCCAGCTCCCCTGATTGGACTTTGTGTATTGCATCCAGCAGCTTCCCGATGGCATCAGGACCGAAGGGGATCACGCAATCGATGGCGAGCCATGCGGCGATGCGCATGATGTCCTCCTTCGAGTTATCGAGGAGGGAGGCTGCAAAATCGCTCACGCTGTCGCCAGGGATACCGTTGATCAGGCAGAAGGTAGCAAGTTCTGCGGCAAACTTCAGGGCAGCGTCGACGGCCTGGGCATTGTCGGCCTTGGGGGTGAAGCGTTCCAGGAAGCCGAAGGACCATTTGTTCGCGAGCTTATTTGTCAAGGCTGCGGCCCCTGCAATTTTGTCGACGCTGTCGACCATCTGGTAGATCCACACAGCGCGTTGGTACCCTCGGGAGGAGTCGTTGTAGAGTTCGATAGCCTTCTCTCCAATGGCCTGGATCACTGACTGGTCCTCCTCACCGGTGCAGGCGCGGATCATCTCCTCGAAGCTGGTAATGTTCTGCCAAGACCCGGGGACGATGTAATCCAAGGCGTTGAGGACGGTAACGGTAACACCGGACTTGGGTAGCTCCTCAAGGAGCTGGTAGATGGGCTTGTCGCTCATAAGAGGTTCCTTTCACGTTCAGGGAAGCGCCGAGAATTTGAATTTGCTGATCCATGCCTTACGGCCGTCCTCAGAGATCTG
>JANWXX010000364.1 GCA_025057345.1 Polyangiaceae bacterium
TCTCCCAGGGCGAGGGCCGTCATCACCACCGACGAGTACGGAGGGGCGGCAGAGATACCTGCAGCGCTATCTCAGGGCGTTCCCACCGGGGTCACTGGCAGGGTTGCGAGTGGTGTTCTACGAGCACTCGGCCGTGGGCAGAGAGGTGGTACCAGAGATCCTGGAGAGCCTGGGGGCCGAGGTGATCCGGGTGGGTCGTTCCGAGGAGTTCGTTGCCATCGATACAGAGGCCATCTCGAACGAGCTCCTCGCCCAGCTCCAGACCCTTGCCGACCAGGCACGGTCCCGCTTCGGACCTTTCGATGCCCTAGTTTCCACGGATGGTGACAGCGATCGCCCGATGCTCCTCGGCGTCACCGGAAGAGGCGAGCTGCGCTTTGTCACCGGCGACGTGCTAGGTACTTTGGTGGCAGCGTCCTTGAAAGTGGATGCCGTAGCAGTCCCGGTGAGCGCCAGTGACCTCATTGAGACGTACCTGGTCCCTCGGGGGGTCAAGGTAGTCCGCACCCGCATTGGCTCCCCTTGGGTCATCGCCGCGATGCATGCCCTCGACGGGGAGCGGAAGGTCGGTTGGGAGGCCAACGGCGGTTTCCTTACAGGATCACCGTTGCCGTTGCCTGGTGGTCTGCTGGCCCCGCTGCCCACCCGGGATGCTGTGCTCCCGCTGGTTGTCGCTCTCTACACATCCGCTCATGCTGGGCGCTCCCTCGTAGACCTGCTGACAGACCTTCCGCAGCGTTCAAGCCGAAGTGGGCTTCTCGATCAGGTAGACTCGGGACAAAGCCGTGCCCTACTCGCGCGCTTCGCCCCCGGGGACGGCGCGGAGACGGTGCGGTTCACCGGTCAGGCCATCCGCTGGCACCGCGAGCAGGGCAAGGAAGAGGAGGCCAGCCAGGAGCAGCGGAACCGCTGGATCACCCTCCGAGGCGAACTCTCCTCTCACTTCTCTCCAGCACATGGCTTCGGTGAGTTGGAGGAGATCAACGTGCTGGACGGGCTCCGACTCCGGTTTTCCAATGGGGACGTGGCCCATGTACGCCCCTCGGGGAACGCTCCCCAGCTCCGGATCTACGCAGTGGCAGGGAACGACGCACGGGCCGAGGCCATCGTGGCGCTAGCGCTGGCAGAGCCAGATGGATTGCTCCGGCGTCTGCTTGCCATGGTAAATGCCGGCCCACAACCATGAGCACCAAGCCCAGCAAGACCGCCATCACGCCCACCCGCGCCGAGGATTACCCCGAGTGGTACCAGCAGGTCATCCGGGCCGCCGACTTGGCGGAGAACAGCCCGGTCCGCGGCTGCATGGTGATCAAGCCCTGGGGCTATGCGCTGTGGGAGAACATCCAGCAAGCGCTCGACGCGAAATTCAAGGCCACTGGCCACCAGAATGCCTACTTTCCCCTGTTCATCCCTAAAAGCTTCATCGAAAAGGAGGCCCAACACGTTGAGGGCTTCGCCAAGGAGTGCGCGGTAGTGACCCACTCGCGGCTGGAGGCGGACGCGGACGGCAAGCTAGTGCCCGCCGGCGAGCTGGAAGAGCCGCTCATCGTCCGCCCCACCTCTGAAACCATCATTGGCGAGATGTTCTCCCGGTGGGTCCAGTCCTACCGGGATCTGCCACTGCTCATCAACCAGTGGGCCAACGTCGTCCGCTGGGAACTCCGCACTCGTCTGTTCCTCCGAACCGCAGAATTCCTTTGGCAGGAGGGGCATACGGTCCACGCCACCCAGAAGGATGCGATGGAGGAAACCCTGCGCATGCTCGACATCTATGCGGACTTCGCCGAGAACTACATGGCGATGCCGGTTATCAAGGGAAGGAAGACGGCTCACGAGCGCTTCCCTGGTGCGGAGGAAACTTTCTGCATTGAAGCCATGATGCAGGACCACAAAGCACTCCAAGCGGGTACCTCCCATTACCTTGGACAAAACTTTGCTCGGAGCAGCAATATCCGTTTCCAAAACGAGCAGGGCGAGCTCCAGTATGCGCACACCACATCCTGGGGGGTTTCCACCCGGCTCATCGGCGGAATGATCATGACTCATGCGGACGACGATGGGATGGTCGTTCCCCCCCGGCTTGCCCCCCAACATGCGGTCATCCTGCCGATCTACCGGGACGACGCAGCCCGAGCCGAGGTACTCGCCTACTGCAAAAGCCTCCAGGCAGAGCTAGCAGCAGCTACCTTCCATGGCCTACCCGTGCGGGTGACCCTCGACGATCGGGACATGCCGGGAGGAGCCAAGGGCTGGCAATGGATCAAGAGAGGCGTCCCCTTGCGAATTGAGGTAGGCCCTCGGGACATCGCCTCCGGGAGCGTATTCGTGGCCCGGCGGGACACCGGTGAGAAGAAAAGCCAGCCTCGAGGCGAGTTCGTGGCCACCGTCGCCGCACAGCTCCAAGCCATCCAGGACAACCTGCTGGCCCGAGCGCGAGCCTTCCGGGACACGAACACCCGTGTCATCGAGTCAAAGGATGAATTTTACGCCTACTTCACCCCCAAGAACAAGGAAAAACCGGAGATTCACGGGGGGTTCGCCCTGGCTCATTGGAACGGCAGCAGCGCCATTGAGGAGCAGGTTCGAGCCGATCTGAGCGTTACCATTCGGTGCATCCCGCTTGACGGGGATCTCACCCCTGGCACCTGTATCTTCTCTGGGGAGCCATCCCACCAGCGCGTCATCTTCGCCAAGGCATATTGAGCCCTGGCCAGAAAGCTCAGCGGGTCACGGTGACGTAGGCAAATTTCCTGTTCTTGGAGCCGGTACGGAGCAGGTAACGGGCGCCGGGAGCGAGGCGGAGATGCGAACACCGTCAACCTCGACCCAGCCTTGTTTGATCATACGCTTACCCTCGCTGGTAGAGGGGGCCAGGTGAGCAGAGGAGAGGGCCTTGGCGATCCAGAGGCCCGCGTCATCCGCAGGGAAGGAGAACTCGGGCACGTTGTCCGGGACGCCGTCGCGGGCCAGGTAGATCCGCTGGAACTCAGCATCCGCATGAGCGGCAGCCTCCGGGTTGTGGAAGCGAGAAACCATCTCCAGGGCAAAGAGACGCTTGTGAGCGAGAGGGTCAGGGGCAGCGCGAAGGGCTGCAATCTCGTCGGCGGATCGGGATGAGAGCAGATCGAAGTATCGATAAAGAATCGCATCATCGACCTGCATGCATTTGCGGAACATCTCTGCCGGAGGCTCGGTGATCCCGATGTAGTTGCCAGCACTCTTGGACATCTTCTTGCCGACGATCTTCCCGTCGATGAGACGGGCATCGAGGCCCTCTAGGATGGGAACCGTGAGCACCGACTGAGGGGGTTTTCCGTAGCGGGTCATCAGATCGCGGCCCACGGTGAGGTTGAAAAGCTGGTCTGTCCCCCCCAACTCGATGTCTGCATCAAGGGCCAACGAGTCATAGCCCTGAAGCAGTGGGTAGAGGAGCTCGTGGAGGTAGATATCTCCGCGCATCTCGAAGCGCTCGGCAAAGTCTCTTCGCTCAAGAGTACGGGCGAGGGTGCGCTTGCTGGTCAGCTCAATGATCTCCAACATCGATAGCTTGCTGAGCCACTCACTGTTGTAGCGAACCTCCGTCTTCTCCCGATCAAGAATCTTGAAGGCCTGCTCTTGGTACGTAACAGCCGAGGCGAGGACTTCCTCGCGGGTGAGGCGGGGCCGAGCCTCCTTACGCCCGGTGGGGTCGCCGACTAGGGCGGTGTAGTCACCGATGAGGAAGATGACCGTGTGACCCAGCTCCTGAAAGTGGCGAAGCTTCTGGAGCAGGACGCAATGGCCTAGGTGTAGGTCGGGGCGGGTGGGGTCAAAGCCGGCCTTGACCCGAAGCGGACCGCGCTTACCAACGAGGAAGTCTCGGAGACGGGCCTCGATCTCCGCTAGACTGACGATGTCGACGGCGCCTCGAACCATGAGGTCGAGGTGGGAGCGGAGCGTATCCTCCATAGGCGAGGGGTTGTAACCCCCAGGAGGTCAGGACTCAATCCTCCTCGGTCAGCGGGCCCCCCAGACGGCTATGGTCGACCAATTCTCGTAGCTCCTTGCCAACGCGGAAGAAAGGCAGGCGTTTGGGGGCCACGGCAACGGGCTCCCCGGTGCGGGGGTTACGACCTGCGTAGCCCTCATACTCTCGAATGGTGAAGCTACCAAAGCCCCGGATCTCAATGCCATCCCCCCTGCGAAGGGCCTCGGTCATGGCAGCGAAGAGGCAGTTGACGACCTCCTCAGCGCGGGCCTTGGTCAGCTCTCCGCGGGCAGCAATAGCGTCGATCAGTTCACGTTTGGTCACGAGGCCATGGTGCGCTAGCACCCCGGCTTGGGCAAGAGGCAGGGCGTGACAAAGATGCCATTGTCTCTACACTCTTGTTCTTGATGCGTTACGCAGACCGGGTTGGCCTGGCGGCCGGAGTTCTTGTTTCGTTTGGTCTGGCAAGCTGGTTCACTCTGAAATTTGGGCAGGGTGGCCTCTGGCGGGGCCTGGAGCCGGCGCTGGCGGTCACTGCCAAGCAAGCAGCCAAGGGGCCCTACGACCTGACCCGGCTGGAGGCGGTGAACGAGACGTTGAAGCTGGTGCGAGACAAATACGTCGACCCAGCTCGGGTGCGCCCCCGGGACATGCTGCTGTCGGCACTCAACCGAATTCAGCAGGATGTGGCCCAAGTGATTGTGCTCCACGACGAACATGGGCCCGATGTGCTGGTGCGGGTCGAGGCGACGGAGCGGAAGTTCCGTGTGGATAACATCCAGGGCCCCTGGGACATCGCTGCCAGGCTCCGGGAGATCTTCGCCTTTCTCCAGGAGCACCTCCGGGGCACTGAGGTCGATCTACGGGATATCGAATATGCGGCCTGCAACGGCATGCTCCGTACTCTTGACCCCCACTCGGTCTTTCTCACCCCGGAAGCCTACAAGGAGATGAACACATCGACTTCCGGTGCTTTCGGCGGCTTGGGAATCGTCATCTCCATCCGGGATCAGATGCTTACCGTGATGAACCCCATGCCCAATACCCCTGCGGGGCGTGCCGGGATCAAGCGCATGGACCGGATCACCAAGATCAATAACGAGTCCACCTTGAACATGCCGCTGGACGACGCAGTACGGCGGCTCCGGGGCGACCCGGGAACGAAGGTGACCGTATGGATCCACCGAGACGGCCCTGACGGATGGAGCGGCTCTCGCCCCTTTGA
>JANWXX010000365.1 GCA_025057345.1 Polyangiaceae bacterium
AGGGGGGGGGTCGGTGTAGGCTGGCGTTCCGGTACGTTCAGGATGGGAACCAACTTCTGGCCACGAAGGCCCTCTCTGCCGCTTGCTGTAGCGGCTGCATCCATGGGGTGGGTAGCCCGAGCTTCGGAAGCAAAGGCCCTGGACACAGAGGTGACCTCAACGGTGGCTGCTCAAGGGTATGCGCTCCGCAGCCCCTTTGGTGACCCGATCCTGATGCGACGCAGAGTGATGAACACCCTGGGGCTGGGGGTGTACCACCTGCTGGACAGCGAGCGCCCCACGGGGGCGCAAATCCTGGTGAAGCTCCGCCTCAGGCTTGACGCGGATGTAGGGATCGAGAGCCACGAAACCTCCTTCCGCCGGGGCGATCCGACTTCCCGATACGTTCCTGGCCTCTATGAGGCACCGGTCGACCTGATGTACGGCTACGTGGAAGGCCGGAACCTTGCCGGAGGGTGGCTTGGGTTCCGGCTAGGGCGTCAGTACATCACCGACGCGCTGGGTTGGTGGAGCTTCGATGGCGGTCTGGTGAGGTTCCAGGCCCCTTACGTGCATCTGGAGGCTTACGGGGGCTTTGAGCAGCGTGGTGGGTTGCCGCTGTCGCTGGGGCGCTACGAGCGCAACGGGGTTTGGCGAGGCGACCGGCAGCAGGGCCTCGACGGCGCGCCGGATGCCTTCGGGATGTTCCTCCAGGCGGGAACCGCACCAGCCTTCGGCGTAGCCTTGGAGAGCGCGGGGCCTCACTGGATTCACGGTCGCTTTGACTACCGGAGGGTCTACAACACCGGAGCCGTCACTGCTTCCTACCTGCCAGGGCCTGGAGGACAACTCCAAACCTTTCGCGCGACTCGTACCTCAAGTGAACGGCTAGGCTACGCCATTGACGGCACGGCAGGCGATTGGGGTGCAGGCAAGGGGGGGGTTGTCTACGACCTCTACAACCAGTTCTTTAGTTCCTACTACGTCAACCTGGATGGCTTTGTGACCCAGCGGGTCACGGTGGGCATCGACTACGATTATTTTCGGCCCACCTTCGATGGAGATTCGATCTTCAACTGGTTCACCCAAACCCCCATCACTACCCTTACCGGACGGGGAGCCTGGCAAGTGAACGACCAACTGGACTTGGCGCTCAGCGGGGGAGTTCGCTGGTGGGCTACAGATGACGACCCGGAAAACCACCGGACCTTGCCCCTGGGCGAAGGAGGGAGAGCGGCGGATCAAGGGCCTCTCGCGGACCCGACAGCGGACAGGGGAGGGAAGCTGACAGATGTGCTGGGGAACGCCTATGGGCGCTATCGGTGGTCTACCGGGAGAGCAACGCTCCGGGGGGTCTTCGAGGTGGGGGAGCGAGGCCGGAGAGAGGGAGTGGACCTGGGGGGGGAACGCTACTTCCGCGGCGGAAAATACGGAGCAACGTTTCGAGGATCGCTCTTCGACTGGCGCGACGACCTAAGACCTGATCGGAGCGCGACCAGTGTGGGTTACGTGGTAGGGGGAATCTGGAGGCCGGGGCCCATGGCCGACGTCCTGCTCGAATGGGAGCACAACATGAACCGGCTGGTAGGACAACGCTACCGCGTGCTGGCGGTGGTCAACGTAGCGGTGACCCGATGAGCCGCGATCTGACGACGCTGTGGCTCACCGGAACCTGCGCGGCGGCAGCGCTAGTCGCACTCGCACCGGGGGCTCGGGCGCAAGGCGACGCTGGGGGGGCCTCCAGCGCCGATCCACCGGCCCCCCGGGCCGCCTACAGCGCGCCAGTGCCGGGCGGGTCCGCCACCCCGAAGGCGTGGCTCCCCCCGGGAGCCCCCTTCCCGGATCAAGGGCCGAGCAAGGTCATCTTCCCTCCCCAGCAGATCCCCCTGCGATTCTCCCACAAAAAGCACATGGAGAAGGACGGACTGGGGCTCAAGTGTGTCGAGTGCCATGGAGCAGCCACCACCAGCGTGACGGCGAGCGACCGGCTGCTGCCAGCGCCCAAAGTCTGCGACGGCTGCCATGGGAGCGACCATGGCGACTTGCTTGCGGTCAAAGGGGGCGACGAAGGCTTCGGGAGCTGCGAGGTATGCCATGCGGGTTATAAGGCTTCGGATGGGAATCGAGTGACCGTGCTGGCCATGCCGCCGGCTCGACTCCGCTCCAATCACAAGATTCACGCGGACCGGAACATTGGCTGCGAGTCCTGCCATGGAGCGGTGCAAGAGATCGAGCTAGCTACCCGCGAGCAGCTCCCCCGGATGAAGGGGTGCTTCGGTTGCCACGCCATGAGCGGTCCTGGCCAGGGCAAAGCTAGGAACGACTGCAATACCTGCCACGAACCTCTCCCAGACGGCCGGATGATCTCCTCCTACCCGGATGGCAAGCTGTTCCCCCCCCGTTGGATGGGGAATCTGGAGCACACCGCCGACTACATCGACCGGCACAAGCGGGTCGCTGCTGACAATACCCGGGCCTGCGGCTCTTGCCACAACGAACACTTCTGTACCGACTGCCATGACGGTCGGGTACGACCCCGGAGTGTTCATCCCAACGATTATCTCTCCCTCCACCCAGTGGAGGCCCGCCTCGATAACCCTCGCTGTACAAGCTGCCACCAGGAGCAGCAGTTTTGCCAGCCCTGCCACACCCGCGCTGGCGTCACCATGACCGCCTCCCCGGAGAACGTTCGTAACCAGGGGCGCTTCCACCCGCCTCGTGCCATCTGGAGCGAGCTGCCCCGCACCCGGCAGCACCACGCCTGGGAGGCCATGCGCAACCTCAACGCCTGCGTTGCCTGCCACACCGAGCGCGACTGCACGATCTGCCATGCCTCCCAGGCCGCCGGAGGTCGAGGCTTCAACCCCCACCCTCCGGGCTTCTCCGCACGGTGCAGATCCGCTGCTTCCAAAAACCCCCGCCCTTGCCTTGTCTGCCACGAGGGAACCCATCCCCGGGATCTTTGCCCATGATACGCTCTGCGGCCCTCCCTCCCCCCACGAGACGCTTGCGGCCCCCCCCTACCGAAAGCTATAGCCCCCTTCCCTCGGCTGTTGCCCTGGACCGACCCAAGGAGGCTATGCGTGAACGAACTGGTCCGCTACCTGATGGACAAGATGTACATCGACTTTCAGGGAGAGATCTCTCTGGAAACCATCCGACGCTTCCTCACCTCGGACTCCTCCCCAGCCGCGCAGATGTTGCTCGACAAACTCCAGAGAGACGGGGGGGTCGACGACATGCTCATCACCCTGGCCGACTGCCTCAAAGAGCAAATTCGCTCCGGCATCTCCGAAGAACAGATCCAGGACCAGCTCTCCACCTACGCCGAGAGCTGACCCGGCCAGCCTTCCTTGCCCTGCTGCTAGCACTTCTTGCAAACTGCGACCGTGGTGAGCAGAATCTCTCCCCTGGGCTCCCGGGGCCTCCCCTGCGTGTGGTCGCCACCAGCCCCTCCGCCGAGCAAACCGATGTTCCACGCAACGCCCCGATTCGGATCCGCTTTGACCGATTTCTGGACCCTCGCTCAGTAATTCGCCAGAGCGTACGTGTCACCGGCGGCACCCTCAACCCCGACGGAACCCCCGTCGCCTCAGAGGAATTCTTCGAGCCCTTGTACGACTTGGTAGAGCGTGTCGCGGTCTACCGCCTCCCAGAGAACCGTACTTGGGCCCCTGGTGTCCGCTACACCGTAACCCTCTTCCGCCCCGGCGAACGCGAGGGGGCCGGTTTTCGCGCTTGGGACGGTGCTCCCCTGGAGACAACCATTACCTTCGCCTTCACTGCTAGCAGTGATCCCCCTCCTACCGTAGCCCCCCCTCCTCGTGCCAAGTACTGCAGCTACCGCAGCGAATTCCCGGTGTCTGCTCCGGATGGGTCTACCTCGAATCTGTCCTGTACCCTCCTTGGAGGGGGGCAACTCTTGCAGCAATCCTGCGGGTACGGCAACTGCCATGGCGTGGACCTACCAGGAGGGCCCGCTCAAGGCCTCAATCTGAGTTCATTTGAGGCTATGCGCTCCTCGGCTTTCTACCAGATCGCCCACCAAACCCTCACCGGCCCCACCCACACCGCCGAGGCCAACCCGAACCGCTTCGGCGCTTCCATGCCTCTTATCGAACCGGGACAGCCGGGCAACAGCTACCTCCTCTACAAGATCCTCATCTCTCCCGATCTCTGGGATCGCCCCGGGCGCGGCGAGCCAAGCGAGTTGCCAGCCCAGCCGGTTGGTGGCGAGCTGCGCCCTTCGGTCGAAGAAATCATGCGGCTCCGGGAAACCTTCGTACTTGGCGCCCCTATGCCCCTTAACGCCTCCATCACCCTGGCCCAAGTCCGCGCGATCCAGGACTGGATCGCCCAAGGGGCCGAGGGCCCCCAAGCCCCCTGTACCCCGGTCCCTACAACCTGCGGAGATGGGGGCGCAGGTGGCGCCGGAGGGGCAGGCGGCAGTGGGGGATCAGGCGGTACCGGAGGACAAACCGGAGTCAGCTATGGGGCCGAGGTACAGCCTATCCTTACGGAGAAGTGCGCGCCCTGCCACACCTCCGGCTCTGGGAGCGGGCAGCTCAACGTGACCAGTTACCACGATACCCAGAAAGATGCATACTACTGCAATGGAAAGACCAAGGGGGCCTGTGTCCTAACCCGGGTTCAGGATGGAACCATGCCGCAAAGCCAAGGCTGCACCGGCGACCCTACCCAGGATGCGGCCAAGCCGGGCTGCCTTACCGCCGATGAGCAGGCGAAACTGCAGGCGTGGATCGATGGCGGGCAGCAACCCTAGGCAGCGCACTGAGAGCGCGTTTGGGTCCGACCTGTTTCCCGTAGTTCCGGGTCCCTTCCCCGCCCGGGGTGCCGGTCTTGTGAACAAGGCCAGAACAGATACCGAGGGTGGCTCGTAGCCACCGTAGGGCTCCATCTTGCTTCGTTAGGTAAGCCACACCACGATAGGAGCCTTGCAGGTGTCCTTATGCACGTTCGCCGATCCTTTCCTGTGCTTCTCCGTGGTCTTCTTCCTCTATCCTTCGTCCTCCTGCTTGGGGCCTGTGGCTCGGACGAAGATGTGGTCCATGCTTCCTTGCGTACGGCTCAGGGGGGCTCTGGAGGAGATGTCTCCCGAGGACAAGCCGGCTCAATAGGAGTCGGTATAGGGCAGGCTGGGTTTGCCGGCACCAGTAGTGGAGGGATTCAGCCAGGGGGGGCTGGT
>JANWXX010000366.1 GCA_025057345.1 Polyangiaceae bacterium
TTGCTCCCACCGCCCAGGCCAAGCTCCTGCGGTTGCTCCAGGACCGTTGCTTTGAGCGGGTCGGTGGCCGTGAGACAGTGCAGGTCGACGTGCGTATCCTCACCGCCACGCACCGGGACTTGGTCGCTGAGGTAGCTCAAGGCTCTTTTCGCCAAGATTTGTTCTACCGCCTCCGTGTCGTTGAGATCACCCTCCCTCCTCTCCGAGAGCGTGGCTCTCGAGAGATCGAAGCGCTGGCCCGCCACTTCCTTGGGATCTACGCCCGCCGCCACCAGCGCCCTCGCCTCGACCTCTCCCCCGCTGCCCTCTCCGCTCTCTTCCAGCACCGATGGCCTGGCAACGTCCGCGAGCTGGAGCACTCCATTGAGCGCGCCGTCGTCCTCTGCGACGGACCTACCATTCACCCTGAACATCTGGGCCTATTGGCCCTCCCTTCCGAGGCGCCTACCTCTGAGGACGGTGTGCTCTTGCCCTATGGTCTCTCCCTGGATGAGGCCACTCAACGCTACATCAAGGCCACCCTGGCTCGCTGCGGTGGGAATCAGAGTGAAGCTGCGCGCCGTCTTGGGGTGGGCCGGAATACCCTTGCGCGCCGCAAAGAGCGCATGGGTATAAAATGACATCTAGCGAAGGTTCTGGGAAAAGCACCGTAGAACTGCAAGAAAGCTGACGACGACACGTTCTGTTGAGTAGAGTCCGCCTTGAAGGCGGGCCTCGCGCCCTCTCACGGAGACCTCCACGATGAAGCGAATTGTAGCAGCAACCTTGTGCGTAGCGGTGGCCTGTCTCCTCACGGCAACGGGCTGCCGGAGGAACGAAGATCCGCCTCCGAACTCAGCGAACAACATGCAGTCCGGGATGCAGCCCAGCTATGGCCAGCCGGGCGCCCAGCCCAGCTATGGTCAGCCGGGCGCCCAGCCCAGCTATGGTCAGCCACAGCCGCAGCCGCAGCCCCAACCGCAGCCTACGCAACCGGCGCCGGCGGGTGGGCAACCTGCCAGTGGGCAGCCCAACATCTTTGGCATCCCCTTGCCCATTCCGGGGATGGGTGGGGCGCCGGCCGGAGGGGGACAGCAGGGCGGTGGACAAGCAGGCGGTCAGGAGGTGGCGAACAACCCCTCCATGGGGGCGATGGCGACGCCTATGCTCACCCCGCTCCAGCAGCAGCATGCCCCCAACGGGCGTCAGACAGGGGAAACCCTTGCGGGCAACCTGCAGGCGGGCCAGTTCATCAAGACACAGGTGCAGCTCCAGCCGGGCAAATGCTACACAGGCATCGGTCAGGGAGGTCAGCCGGTGACGGTCGATCTGGTGGCGCAGATGGGCAACATGGTGATGGCCCAATCCCAGCCGGCTCTGATCTCGGTCCTTGGCCCGGGTAAGGACTGCTACAAGAACCCAACGCCCCTGCCCATGCCGGTCTTCTTCCGGGTGGTAGCCCAGGGTCAGGGTCCAGTGTCTGCAGCGCTCTACGAGCGTTGACCCGCATATTCCTTGGGGTAGGGGTTCTTCTCGGGGCAGGGGCCTGCGAGGCGTCGTACTCTTCCTTTGCGATTGGCTCGGTTCCCGCTGCTCCCGGTAGTGCCATCTCACCGGTTATAGCCGTGCCGACGGGGCGCACGGCCCAGGTGGACCGCAGTGCTCCGGCGGCCTCTGCAATACCCGTGGTAGAAGATACGAGGGAGGGGCAAGTGGTTACCAACAACCCGCTTGCGGCCCTAGCGCTGGAGTTTGCTCTTCTCCAGCAACAACAGCAGCACCTGCCAGGGAGAAAGCCGGTCGGAGAGCCGATGGGGGGAGTGCTACGCCAGGGGCAGGCTATCCGCGAGGAGGTGCGGCTCATCCCGGGGCGCTGCTACTCGATGCTGGGGTACAGCCCGAGCGTGAGCGTCTTCGTGCTGGAGCTGGCGCCGAAGGTGGGCAATCCCCACCTAGCGCGGTCGACGGACGGGGTGGCGGTGCTGGATGGGACGCCGTGCTACCAAGTAGCAATGGAGCAGGAGGTCACGGTGGGGGTGATGGTGCAGGTGGGGGCAGGGCCGGTGGTGGCGCGGCTCTATGAGCGGTGATCAAATGAGCTGAGAAAGCCTGCGGAAGAAGGTCCGAATCTCTCTGCTTCATCGCCCACCCAGCAAGGTCGCCCCCAGGAGCGCCCCCAGAAGCACTCCTGGAACTGTGGCCTTTCCCTCGATCTTTCCTGCCTCGACCCCTCCTTGGAGCACCACAGGTACCTCCCCCTGACCCTCTCCTGCTGCCAGTCCGAACCTTGCTAGCCCCTGCTGCAGCGCCTTGCCTACCAGCAACCGCCCACCGAATCCGTTCTTGCCGCTCCGTAGCGCCTCAAGCCCTTCCTCTGCTCCGAGCAGATCCTTGCCGCTTCGTCCTGTCACCTGCCTCATTCTTGCCTTGAGCGATGCTCGGTCTGACGCCACACCCAGCCAGCTTCGCCCCTTTCCCTCCGGTGTCGCCACCAGCACCCAGCGCTCGGGTTTTTCCCCCACGCCCGTGGCGCCGACGCTCCATGGAAGGAGCCCTGAAGCCAGCTCCGGGACCATTGTGGCGTTGGTCTCGATCAGTACGCTCCCCGAGGGAAACCCCGCCGGTGATTCCTCCACCCGCAGCCCCACCGTTGCATCCTTCCACGCTTGCCTGCCGCTCCGTTGTCCCAGTGCTGCAAGCTGCTTCAGTGCTCGTCCGCTCCGGCGGAGCCATGAGGGGAAGAGTGTGCCATCCCCTTCGCTCCCCAACACCCACCAAGCCCCTTGCCCTCGCCCCCCAGCCCCGAGTGCCCACGGTGTGTCTCCCCGAGGCAACGATGCCAGAGCGTCGTCCAGAGGTTTCCGTTCTGCATCAGTTAGACCAAGCCTTTCTTCCAGCAGCGCCCCTATGACCCTCCTCACGACCCGCCTTGGCTCGTCCTGCATCTCTCCGTCCACACCTCGCCCGAAGAGTGCTACCTCGCTCTCCCGAGGGAGCCGCCAAAATACCTCCGGAGCTGGTCCCCGCTCTGGTCTACTAGTTACCAACCGCACCAGCCAGGAATCCCTTGAGGGGGCAAAGGTCCATGTTCCTGTTACCTCGACCGCCCAGGCGCTCCCATTAAGCTGCACCCCTAGGGTCACACTCTCCTGCGCCTCAAGGAATCGCGAAGCCTCCTCCAGCACTGCCCCCGGCGCGAGCACCAGCGACGGGTCGATCAGCCCTCCGAGTAGCAGGGCTCCTCCTCCGGAGAGCAGGTCCGACTGCTGCTGCTTCAGCTCCTCCAGCGGGGACGAGAGCCTCGGCTTGAGAGGAGCGAAACGGACCCGGAGCCGCAAGTCGCCTGACCCCAAGTCCGCCAACGGAAGACCCCGGGTCAAGTACGGTGCAACCTCCCCCACGTCCTCCTCGGAAGGACCGCAAACTGCGCGCGTGGTGGCGTCTCCTAGGGCCACCACTGGCTTGCAGAAGAGTCCCTCTAGCGGCCCCTGCCGGAGCACGAACCCGACGCCTCTGGGTTTCCAGCGGCCCTTGTCCTGCTCCAGCGCTTGGGAGAAGGCTCCGGCGTCAGTCACCGGCACGGAAAAGGCCACTGCCAGCGGGGGGAGGAGCCCGTCCCCAGTGCGCTCGCTCACCAGCACGACCGCCCCCAGCCCCGCGTCGGTGCGGAGTGTACCGGGGCTCAGAGTGCTCAGCAGCAGCTCCATCGGAAGCCCCATCATCTTCCCTAGCTCCGTCACTGTGGCCCCTATCGACCTGCTCTTTGCTTCTAGCAGCAGTCCCGGGGGAGCTGCCACTGGCAGCGGCGTCGGCGCCGCTACGGGGCCTTGCAGCTCCTCCGGGGTGCTTGGGGATGGTGAGGCAGCGCTCGACGCCGCAGGCACCGAGGGGGGCGCGATAGGCACCGAGCTGCAGCCGAAGATCAGGACGAGGAACGCAGGGAATCGGGGATGCATCTCGTCATGGTGCTCCCGGTGACAATCTGCGTCGAGGTCGAGGCGGCAGTGCTCGGGAAGGAGCTGCTTTTACTCTTGCCCATTAGGGAGAGGGGGCTGGAGGGGCTCCTTAAGCAACTGAGGAGAGGCGGAGAAGAAGCGCTCTTGCTGATCCGGGGCGATGAGTTCCGCGGCAGGTCGATTGTGGATGGTCGTGGCCATGATCATCAGAGACCGTTCCACCTTCTCAATGGGGTTTACGTTCCCCTGGATCACCGTATCGATCAGGGTCTGATCGAAGCAGTGGGTAGCCGCTAGCACCACGTGGAGGCTCGCGTGGTGGATCGGTAGCGTCCCCGAGCGAGAGAGCGCGTCCAGGAGATCGAAGGCCTTGTTCTTCTCCGTCTCCTGTTCCTTGCCCCCCAGGGTTGTCGTAACTGGCTCCGATAGGAGCCCCTTCTGCGCCGTCTTCTTCCACGGATCCCCTGGGTTGAGCAGGGTGGGGCGCAGCGCGGCGTCCTCGTCGATCTCCTCGAATCGTCGATCCAACACCGCCGGAATGCGAGTGTAATCCGTCAGGTCGCCTGGCTCCGTGGGGGGGGCCTCCCTGGTCCTCGGGAAGGGGGTCTGGTGAAGCTTCGGTGCAGCGGGAGGTAGCGGGGCTGCTGCTGTGGTGCTCACCTGTCCAGGCGCAGGACGCGGCGCTGCCTTACGAGCAGGGGAAGGTGGCGGGGGAGGGGCCGCCGGCGGAGGTGGCGCTCCCAAGGAAGGGGGGGCCATGGGCGGCATGGCCTCCAAGCACTCCGCCTCCCTTCGAGATTGGGAAGTACCACCCAGCGCAGGGGTTGCGAAGGACAAGACAGCCAGGGGTGAGGGAGGAGGCATCGGTCCGTAGGGTGTCATGTTTGACTCTGCCAGGCGTAGCTTCTCTTGCTCCCGGGCTTCGTCGATCTCCCGAGCCCTGGACTGGGCGATCATGGTGAGCATCTTCGCGACGTGCTCGTGGACGCGGGCGAGCTTGTGCTCGGGGGATGCATCCGCGCGGCCGTCGTAGGAGATCAGGTCGCTGGGGATCTGGTAGTCGATGAAGAGGCTAAGCAGATCCTGAGTGAGCTTGATCTCCTTGGTGAGGCTGTCCGGAGGCAGGTTGAGGAGGGCCTCAAGCTGAGGCTTGATCTGGACGATACACACCGCAAAGAGCGTACTTTCCAGCTGCATCGCGCGGAAGGCTCTGGCGAATTGCTGTTGCTCCGGTGAGAGCGAC
>JANWXX010000367.1 GCA_025057345.1 Polyangiaceae bacterium
TGAGGAAGCGAGGAAGGAACAGAGGGCGGATCTCAGCACCGAGGGAGGAGGACCAAGCACGTTGGGCAGTAGCCCCCAACCAAGAAGCCTGCAGGCCAGCGGTTCCCAGGTAAAGGAGACGCCCCTGCACGACGGGGACTGCAGTTGGGGAGCCTAGGGCCACACCAACCTCTACGCTGGGGGCAAGGTCGCCGTCGAGACGACCGTAGGCTCCATCCGCCCGAGCGAGGGAGGGAGAGGTGAGCAGCAGAGGGAGGAGGACAAGCCCCTGCAAGGAAGGTGGGTTCATCGGGGTTCGATGGCGCGACGGATGTCCTCACGCAGCTCCGCTGGGAAGACCAGACGCACCTTGGAGAAGGTGGCTCCATAGAGACGTCCGAGAAGGAAGGAGGCCTCATGGAGTGGGAGGGTACGACCGCCGGAGAGGACTACCTGGGGCGGATCGTCGTCCACGCATAGCGGGGTATCGGAGGCGATGTCGAGGCCGATGAATTCTCTGGGGAACCCCCGGCTTTCCCCGATCTCTCGGGCCACATCGAGGGCCTCCTGGGCAGGGCCTTCCTCTGCCTGCTCGCCGCTGAGTTCCAGGGTCTTGAAGAGGTAGCGCTGGCGGATCCTCCGGCACAAATCCCGGAGCGCCGGGAGGTCCGCGTTCTCCCAGGCGTGGAGGGCATTCCAGAGGAGCGGATCGTCTAGCTCCAAGTAGTCGCCCAGCGAGAGAGGTTCGCCTCGGGCGGCTGCCCGGAGCGCTGGGGGAACTCCAGGGAGCAGATCCCCGGAGGCCAGCGCTTGCACTGCCATAGCCAGAGCTGTGCGGATCATGAACTCTGCGGCCCGGGTAGATTTGTGGAAGTAAACCTGCTGGAACATAAAAAAGCGGGCCAGCAGAAATTCCTCGATGGCGACGAGTCCTTTGTAACCATCAACGGCGAGGGAAGGGGGGGCGTCGTCGGAGGGAAGACCAAGGCGGAGACTACGAAGGAGCCAGTCGAGATCGAAGTCGCCATAACGTACGCCGGTAGCGTGAGCATCTCGGAGCAGGTAATCGCAGCGATCCACGTCAAGGGCTCCGCTCACAGCGCGGGCGAGATAGGGAAGCTCGTGTCGCCCGCGGATGAGGTCGGCCACGCGGGCCGGACGCCCTGGGTCCGTCTGAGCCAGGGTGCGATGAACCTCGGTGGAGGGATCAAGAAGTACACGCAGGGACCACTCTTCATGGTAAGGGATCGAGGGAATTACCGACTCAAACAGGTGAGAGAGGGGGCCATGACCCACATCATGGAGGAGGGCAGCAGCGAGGGCGTCTTGAGCGCGGTCGCTGGAAACGCGCTGCCAGAAAGGGATGGTTTCCTGGATATCCCGAAGCCTGGCCAGGAGCCTGTTCATGACATGAGCGGTCCCCAGGGCATGGGCAAATCGAGTATGCTCAGCCCCCGGAAACGCCAGAGAGGTCACTCCAAGTTGCTTGATACGCCGAAGTCGCTGGACTTCCCGCGAGGCGAGCAGCCGCGGTACCACCGAGGCTTCCTCGCTCTCGAAGGCCAGCAGACCGTGAACAGGGTCCCGGAGAATCACCGCCCCCGACCCTAACCCGACCTGGCCCCACCTGCATCCAAGAAACCCCGTGCCTACCCCTTCCTCCCCTCCTGTGCCGATGCGTCTCGTTGACGTACTGCGAGCTTTGCCCGAAGGCGAACTCCAGGGTCTGACCCGCCGCCTTGGCCTCTTCATCGATCCCCAGAAACGCCTCGACCCCCCCTCCCAGGTGGCTCGTGCCCTGGTATCCCAGCCGGATGTGCGGGATCCAAGCGGTCTTCCTCCCATGAGCATCGACCTGCTCCAGCGGTTGGTAGAGGCCCGGGGTCGGCTGCTGTTCCCTTCACTCCCTCCTGGCCTCGAACCCTTGGCTGCTAAGGGGATTGTCTTCGCTCGGATGACCAAGAGCCGCGCTATTGAGCTAATCCTACCGTCGGCATTCCTCGTACAGCTCCGGGTTTGGGAGCGAGAAGATCCGCGTAGCCTCCGAGTATTGCTGGTGCAGGCCTCCTTCGAAACTACCAGCGCTATCGCCTCGCATTACCTTGGTCGTCCAGCGACTCCTCCCCTCCCTCTAGCTCTGGAACATGCTTGGGAGGTGCTGTCCTCACCGACACGGCTGGAAGAAGAAATCCAGCAGCTTCCCCCCCAGGAAAGCCGGCTGCTGGAGGCCATTGAGCGGGAGGGAGGGGAGGTACTCACGGAAGAACTCCTCGATCTGGAACGAGAACCCATGCGGTTGAGAACTGCCACCGGGGCTGCCCCATCCCGCAGAGGTACAGGATTCGCCCTGGAGCGTCGCGGTTTTCTGATCCCAATCCACCCCAACAGGCATCTCATCCCCTCGGAGGTTGCCGAGATCGTGGGGCGCTCAGCTCGCGGCGAGCGCCAGGCCAACCGCCAGAAGATCAAGACGAGCGTCCTTGCTAGTGACTACCTTCCCCGGCGGGCTCGCTTCGCTGAAGACCCCTCGGCCCTAGCAGCAGCGTTGGCAATGTCCATGCGGGAAAACAACGAGTTCCGTGGGAACTTGGGTTTCCCGCGCTCGCTGACCAGCCGTCTTGCCCAACGCTTCGGGCGCGAAGCCCACCGCGTCTCCATGATTGCCGCCCTCTCCCGGGCAGCAGGCCTCTGGAGTCCCTCGGCCCTCCATCCGGGAGCCGAGCCGGGTCGCTGGCCCCTGGGTTCCCTAGGAGCAGAGCTCTTTCGGGTCTGGCGCAAGGGGGGGGCTTGGGATGAAGCTCGAGAATTTCCTGAAATCTATCGCCTGCCCGCTGAATCCCGGGAGCCTAGCCCTTCCGGACAACTCCGTGAGCTGCTCCTTGACGCTCTGCAGGAGCTTGGGGAAGGCCGCTGGGTTCCCTGGCGTGCCCTGGCAGCCTACATTCGGGATGATACGCGGGCTCTCGCCGTAGGGCGGCTTCTCCGACGATGGGGGGAGCGGCAGGGGATCCCGGTCCCCGAACCGGTCGACCTGGTGCGACGCATGACCTTCGAGTCCCTCCACGGGCTGGGCCTCGTCGACCTAGGTGACCCTGAGGCAACCGAAGGAGACGAGGTAGAGCCAGCAGTCCGGCTCACCTCCCGGGGAAGAGCCATGCTACAGCGAGAGCCTGCACCTATCCCAGAAACCCAAAGCACCTTTCTGGATGAAGAAACCCTTCGGGTGAGCCCTTCCACGCCCCTGGCTCTGCTGCTCCAGATATTTCCTATCGCCGACTTCGGTCGCATCACCGATGACTTGGAGCTAATCATCTCCCAGACCACCATCTCCCGGGCGCTGGCCCAGGGGTTCGACGGAGAGAAGCTTCAGGCTCAGCTCGGTGCGCTTGCCCCGCTACCTGAGTCGTTGGTGCGACACTTCGCTCAGGCTAGTGTCGTTCTAGCTCAAGCCGCCTACGTTCCAGCCTCCGCCTTCCTCTGGATTGAGGACGACACCGTTCGAGACATGCTCCTGTCGCGCCGTCCAACCAGTGACCTGTTTCTCGATCCTTCTCCAGCTGGAGGACTTCTGGTGGCTCCCGGGGTCGACCTAGAGCGGTTGGTGCGCCGTTGCAGATCCCTTGGGGTTGAGATCACCCAGGAGGGCAAAGTTCTTAGGGTGGGTTCAACGACACCTCCCCCCTCGGCTGTAGGGGAGGCCCCTCCCCGGCGCAAGTCGGTTCCCCCACGGCGGAGTGCATGAGAACCTTTCCCTTCGGTTGTTCTGCCCTTCTGCTGGTGTTTGCCTGCAGTCGGTCGGCTCCCTCGGGAACAGAGCCTGTTCCAGGGGGGGCTGGGGCCACCCCATGGCCTCTCCAGACGCAGCCGTCGTCCTCCCGTGTGTCATCTCCAGAGAAGTTTTCCCTGGCCTCTGGATCGTCCTCCTTGGCTCTTGGGCCAGCGCCATTGCCTACGGTTCAGGCTCGCTGCTGCAGGTTGGACCGCACCGAGGGGATCTTCGGCCCAGGGAAAGGCATCCACACCCGGTACTCGGGGGACATTCTCCTGCGCCATGATGGGGAGCGGCTCCTCTTCCCTCAAGATCTGATCAGCGACACCAAGGAGTTGTACCAATTCGCAAAATCCTCGGGAAGATCCCTCTACCAAGAACGCCGAATGAGAATCGTAGGCGAGGGATCAAGGCACGTCTCCGTGGAGATCGAGGAACGAGGAGAAACCGGGGCGGACACGCCATTTTATCACCGGCGGTGCACCACCCTCGACTTTAGGAAAAAGCGAATCCTGACAGTAGAGGAGGCCCTGCCGGAACATGGAACTGCTCTTCTCGAAAAAGCAAAGCAGCGGTTTGAGACAATCCCAGAGAAGGAACATTTCCTGTTTGTTTCCACCTCCTTCGCGCTCACCGAACAAGAGGTGAGGTTTTGCTGTGCTGCAAGGGACAGCCGGCAACCAGGACCAAGGCTCGATGTGAGCGTCCACTGGAGCGAAGCTCATTAGTTAGTGATGCAGGGAGGGTGCCGGTAAGGTAGAGAGTAAGAGAGACGTCTTTACCATGCGCCGCTGGATCCCTCTCACCTTGACCCTGTCCCTCCTGGGACCGGTGTACTCACCCCTGTTGTCTCCTGTGGAGGCGCAGGCCGCCGATGATACGACTCGGGCTCGGGCACTCTTCCAAGAAGGGCTTCAGCTCGAAGCAGGGGGGAACTTCGCCGGGGCACTGGCCAAATTCGAGGAGGTCGCTCAACTCAAGCGTACTCCTCAGGTGCTCTTCCACATAGCCTTCTGCCAAGAGAAGCTAGGGAAGTTGGTGGCGGCGCTGGGAGGGTACCGATTGGTGGCCTTGGAGGGCGGAGACGATCCGAAGAATGCCAAGGTAGTGCAGGCGGCCCAGGAGGCGTTGGCTGGCCTGGAAAAGCGCGTTCCTTCTCTGACAGTCAAGCGAGGGAAAGGGGCAGACTTGGCCAAAATTCTCTTGGATGGGGTGGAACTTGGGGCCAGTACCTTGGACAAGCCCCAGCAGGTCGATCCTGGCGCTCACTCCCTGGAGGCCACCCACCCCAGCAAGCAGCCTTTTAAGGAAGTGATCAATCTCTCCGAGGGCGAGTCCAAGACCATTGAGGTAGTGCTCAAGGACAAACCTGGCCCGAAGATGCCTCCTCCCGGGGAAACCCCAGAGGAAAAACCCAAGAATCCG
>JANWXX010000368.1 GCA_025057345.1 Polyangiaceae bacterium
CAGATCACAGCCCCCGACGGTGGGGAGCTTCACTTGGAGGTCACCCCGCTACTCACCAAACTAGGCCTTCGTCGGCAAGACGCGATCTACACCCACCGCTACTACAACCCTTTTCGTCTCGTGGAAGATCGGCGGCGCATCCAGTCCTACTGGCAGACAGGAGGCTACTACGACGCGGAGGTGGATGAACCAGAGGTCGACATTGACGAGCAGAAGGGGGTGAAGGTCCGGTGGGTCGTACGAGAGGGGCCCCGGTACGAGCTGGCTAGCGTCGATCTGCTCCACGCCCCGGAAGGTACCCGAGAAGCCCTCCTCTCCCTTGTTCCCCACCGACCGGGGCAGCGCTATGACTTGGAGTCTATGCGGATTGCCCGCTACGCGATGGCAGCGAAGCTTCAGCGGGCAGGGTACGGTCATGCTCGGGTGTACAGCCGGGCCTATGTCGACCGGGAGAAGAAGGTCTTTCACTGGGTCTACCTGGCGGATCCAGGACCGCGTACCCGCGTTGGGACGATCCGCGTCGAGGGCGCTCGCCGGGTCAGCGAAGCAGATGTTCGCCGCCGGTCAGGGTTGACGGAAGGGGGGCCCTTCGACTTGGACCGAAAAGAGCAGGCCGAGTTTCACCTGCTCGATACTGGCTCCTTCGCCGCTGCGGTGGTGCAGACTAGCGCCGACGTGGAGCAGTACATCGGGGATGTACCGGATAGCGGAGGCATTCTTACCGAAGATCAAGTCGACGCCGAAGGGAACCTTATCCCGAGGAAGCTTCCAGAAACCATCGACCTAGTGATCCGGCTTTGGGAAGCTCCCGCGACACAGCTCAAGCTCCGGGCTAGCGCAGAGGCGGACCCAACTCGGTTGGATGCCCTCGTCGGCGGAGAGCTATGGCGTCGTGATCTCGGAGGAGGGCATCACCACCTCGTTCTTGAAGGGCGCTTGGGCTACGGCCACCTTTGGCGAGATGAGCCGGGGCTCCCTTCGGGGGTCTATGGCGAAGGGCTGCTTCGAAGCAATCATCCGGGGCTGTTGGCGCGGTTGGTCGACGGTCGACTCTCGGTGCGTTATCGCGACGTACTCTATCCGGGTTTCCACTTGCGAGAGCTGACCGCTGGCCCTGGCCTCCGTACCACAGCTGCGCCGGGTCTTTTCCTTGACCTGGATGCCTACTTCCGCCGGGGTCAGGCAGTGGACATGGGCCCCTTCGACGACGGTACAAGGGCAGCCTACAAGCTCCCCTCTGAAGACGTCGCCCAGGGTTTGGAGGTTAATGGATCGATCCTCTGGGATCGGCGCAACGATCCGGCAGAGCCTACGGAGGGACACTTCCTTGCGCTCCGCACCGCCTTTTCCCCTGGGGGATCCGTGGCCACCCATCGCTACTGGCTCTTGGTCCCCGAGGCCCGGGGCTTTCTTCCCCTCTCCTCCAGCCTCTCGCTAGGTGCTCGGCTGAGCGGCGGCTGGGTTACCCTAGCGGGGAACGACGGCGTCCCCCAGGGGCCTCGCCTCTTCGGTGGAGGATCTTACGGAATCCGGGGATTTGGCCGCGACCGACTCTCCCCTCGGGCCCGGGCCTGCTCTCCAGAGGGGGGCTGCAGAGACCTTTACGTAGGAGGGCTTAGCCTGACCGAAGGCTCCTTGGAGCTTCGCTACTTGCCTTACCTCAAGCAGACGGGCCTGGTTTTCTTCGTGGATGCAGGGGGTGTCGGGCTCGGTGCCAACCCACTGGAAGATGGCGTAAGCGTCGCGGTTGGCTTCGGTCCTCGCTTGCGTCTCTGGTACCTACCCATCTCCATCGACTATGCCTACCGTTTCTTGGAGCGTGGCTCCCGCGGCAGCGAAACTGGATCCTTCTTGCTGTTCCTGCGGATCGGTGAAGCGTTCTAATGCAGCCGTGCGGGCTCTCGCAGTGAGCGCCAGACCGTGCTAGGGGCGGTCGCCATGATTCCGGCTCGGGACGTGATTGTGCTGCAGGGTGTGCGTGCCATCGACCCTTCCCGGGGGCTTGATGCGGAGGGGGTAGACGCGGTGATCGAGCAGGGGGTGTTGACCCGGCTGGGGATGGGGGCTTCCGAGGGTTTTCTGGAGGGGGAGCGGGTGCGGGTGATCGATGGCCGGGGGTGCTTGCTGCTACCAGGGCTGGTGGACATCCACGTGCATCTGCGAGAGCCGGGCTTTGAGGGCAAGGAAGACATCGCTTCCGGGCTGCGCGCCGCCGCTGCCGGGGGCTTTACCCGTGTCTGCCCCATGCCGAACACAAGGCCCTCCAACGATAACCGGCTGATCACGGAGCTGATGATCCGCAAGGCTCGGGACTACGATTCGGTGTCGCTCCACCCCATCGCGGCGATCACCCTCGGTCTCAAGGGTGAGGAGATCACCGAGATGGCTGAGCTGAAGGAGGCTGGGGCAGTGGGTGTCTCGGATGATGGCCATTGCGTCACCTCCAGTGCGGTGATGCGGCGAGCGCTGGAGTATGCAGCTACTCATGACCTCGTGGTGATCCAACATGCGGAGGACCATGCACTCACGGAGGGGGCACAGATGCACGAGGGGGTGGTATCTGCGAGGTTGGGGCTACGAGGCTGGCCGCGGGTTGCTGAGGACATCATCGTGGCGCGGGATCTGATCCTGGCGGAATATGTCGGGGCACGGTACCACGTGGCTCACGCCTCAACCCGTGGGACAGCGAGGCTGCTCCGGGAGGCAAAGGCACGGGGAGTGCGGACCACGGGGGAAGTGACCCCGCATCACCTACTGCTGACGGATACTGCGCTGCTCGGCTACAATACAGCCTGCAAGGTGAACCCTCCTCTGCGGGAAGAGGAGGATGTAGAGGCGCTCTGGGAAGCGCTCCGAGATGGTACGCTCGACGCGGTCGCCACGGATCATGCACCCCACACGGATGCGGACAAAGATTGCGAGATTTCCGAAGCCGCAATGGGGATGATCGGGCTAGAACTGTGCTTGCCGCTGCTAGCAGAGCAGGCACTGAGGGGGAAGATCCCGCTGCCTCGACTCATCGAGGCGATGACGGTGGGGCCCGCGCGGATTGTGGGGCTTCCGATGCCCGCACTCCGGATTGGGGAGGCCGCCGAGTTGATTCTGTTCGACCCCAGGGTGAGCTGGCGAGTGGAGCGTGAGACCCTCTGGTCGAAGAGCACGAACACGCCTTTTCTAGGGCGGGAGCTGCGTGGCGCAGTGATGATCACGATAGCACGAGGTCGAGTAATCTTCGAGCGAGGGCGGGCATGAGCGGTCGGGTTGCGTATCTGGTGCTAGCAGACGGTCTGGTGCTCCAGGGCGAAACCCTGGGGGCAGAGGGGATCGCCGTGGGTGAGGTGGTATTCACCACCGGGATGACAGGCTACCAGGAGGTGCTGACAGATCCATCGTACCACGGGCAGATCGTCACCATGACAGCAGCGCACATCGGGAATACCGGGATCGTGCCGGAGGACGCAGAGAGCATTGATGACCGGCCTCGGGTTGCCGGTTTTCTGGTGAACGATGCCAGCGACGAGCCATCGAATTGGCGCTCGACCGAGTCGCTCCATACTTACCTGGCGAGGCATGGAGTGGTGGGTCTCTCGGGGGTGGACACCCGGACCCTCACCCGTCACCTCCGGGATCATGGTGCTCAGAATGGCGCTATCGGTACCGGCGATCCAGGAAAGCTGCTCGCAGCGGCAAGAGCAGCGCGATCCATGGTCGGGCTGGATCTGGTCCGAGAGGTGACGCCCCGGGAGCCTTACACCTTCACCGAGGGGCGAGGGGTCTGGAGCCACCGTCCCAAGCCAGAGCCTACCCGACACGTGGTGGCCATCGACTGCGGCTTGAAGCGGAACATCCTCCGGTGCCTGGTGGATGTTGGCTGCCGACTGACGGTAGTTCCAGCAACGACTAGCGCGAAGGCCATCCTGGCCATGAAGCCGGACGGCGTGTTCCTGTCCAATGGCCCGGGGGATCCTGCCGCGGTGCCCTACGTCATCGAAACCATTCGGGGGCTACTGGGCAAGACTCCTCTCTTTGGCATTTGCTTGGGGCACCAAATGCTTGCGCTAGCCCTGGGGGCAACGACCTACAAGTTGAAGTTTGGTCACCGGGGCTGCAATCAGCCGGTGATTGACCTGACCACGGGCCGTGTCGAGATCACCACCCAAAACCACGGATTTGCGGTGGATCTCCATAGCCTTGCCGGCAAAGCTGAAACCACTCACTTGCACCTCAACGATCGGACCAGCGAGGGGTTGACGGTGCCTTCGCTTCGAGCCTTCTCTGTTCAGTACCACCCGGAGGCTGCTGCGGGCCCCCACGACTCGATGTATCTTTTCGACCGCTTTGTCACCTTGATGGGGGCCGAATTAACCCTCACGATAGCCGTTGGAACTTGGATGCATCCCTAGTCTACCTCGATGCCCGGAAAATTTTTGTGGGAGCCTATGAGCTTAGTTGGTTCATGAGCCGGGGCGAATCGGCATAACACCCAAGCGCTGGAGGGTGTCGACGAGGGGTGTCCCCCAGCGGGTGCCGAGCTGGGCAAGAAGCTGGCCGAGGCTCACCCTCGGCCCATTGCTTCGCTTCAGTTCCGCAAGGTCGGCACGGGCAGGTAGGTGGATCCGAAGTGCAGTGACCAGCAGTGCTACCCGGTGGTGCTTGAGGGGGTCCGCCATCCAGGAGGCAACCTTGCGGGAGGCACTGCTGCCGCCATAGCCCTTGAGCAGATCTTCCGGTCGGATCTCGCTTAGCCCTAGCAGGGTCGGATTGTTGCCCAGGGCTTCCTGGAGCTGCTCTCGCAGGTCGCCGGGGAGATCTGGAAGCAGCGCCTCAAAGGAGGTGAGGGTCAGCTCCTTGCGAGAGGCGAGCACCCCTGCCTCCGGTCCTTGAAGGATGGCAAGAAGTCGGCGAAAGATTTCATCCAGGCGATCGGTTTCGCCACGGTCGCGATAGCGGTGCAAGATAGCTTGCTGGGGGCACCCATCACGATACTCGAAGAGCAAGCGGGGGACGTCCACCTCTAGGTCTGCATCCCAGCCTTCCCGTTGGTTCAGAAGTATTTCGACCCAGGTGGGGGGGAGGTATCCCGAGAGGAGATCCCGGAGCAGCGTCTTGTTGGCGCGCTCGGCAGGCTGGAGCACGCGAAGGAGCTGGGCGACATAGGTCCATGTG
>JANWXX010000369.1 GCA_025057345.1 Polyangiaceae bacterium
TGCCCGGGGAAGGCGAGGGTAGCGACGAAGATGCTCATGGTGAAGCCTATTCCCGCTAGCACCGAGACACCAAGGAGTTGTATCCAAGTTGCTCCGGTCGGGCGGGGGGCCAGACGCAGCGTCACAGCAAGCCAGGTGACCCCAAAGATGCCGAGGGGTTTTCCCAGGGAGAGACCCAAGCTTGCCCCTAGTGCCACGGGGGAGAGCGCCAACTCCCTGATGTTGCCATGGATGGCCACCCCCGCATTCGCCAAGGCGAAGAGGGGGACGATCCCGAAAGCAACCCAGGGGTGTAGACTGCGGACCATGCGGTCGAGGGGAGGTTGTACTGCCGCCAAGTGGCGTTCGATAGCCCCCAGAGGCCCAGCGGCGTCCAGATCCCGGCCACGGGCACTTATGCGCAGGCGAGTGACGGCTCGGTCCAGATCCTCCAACACCTCGGTCGGGCGTCGTGCCCCTCGTGCTGGAATGCAAAGCCCCAGAATTACCCCGGCGATGGTCGCATGAATCCCGCTCTTGAGCACCGCTCCCCAGAGGGCGACCCCTAGCACCAGGAACGGCCAGAGCAGGGTCACACGCAAGCGTGCCATCAGCATCAGGAGGCCAGTGATCCCTCCTGCCACGAGGAGTGCCTCGGGGTGAATTTTCCCTCCATAAAAGAAGGCGATCACCAAGATCGCCCCCAAATCATCAAAGATGGCGAGTGCCATCAGGAAGACCACCAGCGACGAAGGAACCCGGTTGGCGACAAGAGCCAGGCAACCCAGGGCGAAGGCAATGTCCGTCGCCATCGGCACGCCCCACCCTGGCTGACCTATGCTGCCCCGGTTGAAGGTCAAATGAATCGCTGCAGGAACCAGCATTCCCCCCAGTGCTGCCAGTGCTGGCAGCGTGGCCTGCCGCACGGTGCGTAGCTCCCCCACCAGAAGCTCTCGCTTGATCTCCATCCCTACTACCAGAAAGAACACGCTCATCAGCGCATCGTTGATCCAGTGATGGAGCGGCCAGGAGAGCCCTTGCTGGCCCATGGAGAAGGTCACTGGCAAGTGGAGCAACCCTTCGTAAGACTTCCCGAAGCGAGAGTTCGCCCACAGCAACGCTATGGCGGTCATCGCCATCAGTGTGATGCCACTCGCCGCCTCGGTACGAAAGAATTGGCGGAAGGGCCGGACCACTGCAAACAGCAGTCGCGGTACCGTTCTGGAGGGAGTTGTCGATGTATCCTCTGGGGTAGGCAAGGCCCTCGCAGCATGGTCAAGGTCGCTGGTCCGTCAAGGAAAACCGGCCCCAGGTAGATGAAAGTTTCCCGAGAAAGTTTCCCTAGAAATCGAGGTGAGTCATGAGGACATCGAGGCGAGAGCGCGACGTTCGTCGAGGAAGCGAGCTGCAATCTGGAAGGGGATATGTAGATTCTGCTTCTCCAGCTCTCGGGTAGCATGCTCCAGGGCGACATCTCCCTTGGCACCGATGCGTCCAAGGACACGTCGGGCCAGGCGGCGTCCAGGGACGGTGGCGATTAGGCCAAGGGAAGTGGCATGCCAACGGAAAGGCGGCTCGATGCGTGCGGCAGTGGCCAGGTCCGTAAGGGGAGAGAGGGCGAGCCAGGCAGCAAGGACTTCGTGGTAATGCTCCCGGGGAAAACCGGGGAGTGGTAGGGTTTCCAACTCGACCCACGTTTCGGTGATCTGAACCCGTCGTAGGTTGGGCATGGCTAGGAGACGCTTGGAAGGAGGCTCGCCATGGAACTGGGCCGAGCCGGTCCACCAGCGGACCTGGGTGTCGACCCGGTGAACTTCGAGGGCGCGAGCGAAGGTGGCATGGCGAGTGAGGGCAGCAAGGAGGTCGTGGGGAGGAGGAATAGAGGCGAGGAGCAACGAGCAAGCATTGAGTAGCCGGGTAGGGCGGGATGGGGCAACCACGCTGGGAAGTCGAGGGTTAACCGACTGGAGCAGGTCATTGAAAGCGGCCAGGAGCATCCAGTCTGCTGAGGAGAGGGGAGGCAAAGTGTCGAGAGGAGCTAGCGTGCGTGCATGGCGCAGGCGAGCCTCATCACATCGGTGCTGGAGATCCAAGTCGGAGCAAGTGAAGGTATCTGCTAGCTCAGCGATCCTCCGAGCGAGGGTGGGGCCCAGGGGCCGTACAGGCCGGAGGGAACCTCCGAGGAGTAGGGGACTCAGGACACGTCGGTATAGCTCATCACCCCGAAGGATCAGCGGTGTCAGCTCTCGGTTCACGGTCCCTCGATCTCGACGTCGCGGAGCGGACGTAGCCCTGGGTCCTCGATTTGGAGCTGGATGCGGGGTAGAGGGCTCGCAAGCTCGTTTAGGACAGTAGCATGGAGGGGGGCCCAGGTAGTGCCCTCCAGGATGGCCGTCTCCAGAGAAACGAAACAGGACTCGGGAATTACCCAAGGAGCCCCATGATGTCGCAAGATGACCACCGAGCCGTCCGGTACGTCGATGGCAGACAGCAGCACTTGTGGGCTAACGGCAGGGGCCGTCTCGTAACCCGCTGGCACGTAGAGGTTGGGGGCTAGCGCCCGGTAGTAATGGCCAAGGGGAAGTAGCTGAGTTCCCCGGGAGGTACGGAGGAAGGCTCCCTGGTCGGAGAGAGCCAGCGTCGCTTTGCGGAGTGTATCGGAACCCAGCAAATAGAGCAGCTTACGAAGCAAGGGGAGCTGAGCTGGCTCGATCCAGGCGGCAGAGACATCCGTAGGAGCACGGAGTGAGGGAAGCAAGCGGAGGGGAATACGAAGGGGTGAGGGCTCTCCAGCAGGGACTGCAGGAGGGGGGGGATCCCCCTGGAACACCTCCATGCGCACCAGAGCATCCAAAGTACCTAGGATCGGTAGTTGGGGAAGCTCCAGAGGAGCTTCACCGCGCCCTAGAAACAACACCAGGCCAGGCCCCCGGAACGAAGGAATCGCTCGGAGTTGGATCGGGTGGCGATACCCCACCTCGACGGCTGCTCCTGGGGCAACCGGGACAAAGACCCGCAGCCCCGGCGTCGAGGTGAAGAGGCGATTCATGCGGGGGGGGTATGCAGGGAGGTCAAAGAGGTAGCGGCGGACCGGGGTGTCTTCGAGAGCAGAGAGGGGAGGCCACTCACAGATTCCAACCCGTGCCTGTACATCACTGCGGCGGAGGTAGTGAAGAAGGGCTCCGCCGAGACCCTGCTCAGCTAGGATCCAGCGGGGGCCTGCTTCGGTCCCAGCGGTGGGATCGCGGCGTGGAGAGAGGCGCAGGAACAGTGCCTTGAGGTCGATAGTGCGCTCCACATGGTAGCCCTGATTAAACGTGGTGTGGTGGAGCTGGTAGGTGGCTTGGGTCTGGCTGACCTCGGAGAGGTCGTAGCCGTAGGGGGCGGCGGCGTCCCGGTACTGGACCCAGAAGCGGCCTCCCCCGGTGAAGGTGAATCCCCCAGCCAGGGCAGCCACCTCGGCCATGCTGTCCATCCGCTCACTGGCGTCAATCTGGACAATGAGAGCTACCTCCCGTCCGCCCAGGTTGCTCCGGAGTAGCTCGACCCGAAGCTTGTTCATCCAATCATCAAGGGGCTGGTGCTGGGTGTACACCGCGAAGAAGGCGACCAGGCGGTCGAGGGAGGGGAACAGGAGAAGGCCATGGGAGCCTAGGGCAATACCTCGGCTATCCAGGCTCAGCCCCGGAGTGCGCAGCCGCGTCTGGTGAAGGGCGACCCGTTCCAGCATACTCCCCAAGGTTGCAGGCTTCTGGGGGGCCTGACAAGCCAAGGTGCGGATGCATTTCGCTGGGTTGCTTCCCCCAACGTAGGCTAAGGGAACCCGGCCTCAGGGCCCTCGGCCCTCTCAAGCCCGGATGACTTCGACCTTAAAGGTCGCGTGGATCTCGGGAGCGAGATGGGCGGAAACTTCGTGCGTCCCAAGGGTGCGGATGGGCTCTTTGAGGAGGAGCTTACGGCGGTCGACCACATGACCAGCCTCCGCAAGGGCCGTTGCGATATCTCTGGCGGTGACGGAGCCATACATGCGATCGTCGACACCAACAGCACGCTTGATGGTGATGGTGACGCCAGAGAGCTTGGACGCAATTGCTTCTGCCTCAGCACGCGCTTTGGACGCGCGAGCGAGGGCTTCTCGCTTCTCGTGCTCAAGGCGGGAAACGTTTTTCTCAGTCGCATAGACCGCAAGAGAGCGGGGGACGAGGAAGTTGCGGGCAAAGCCGGGACGGACGCGCACTAGCTCGCCGCTCTTCCCGAGGTTCTTCACGGGTTCGCGGAGAACAACCTGGATGTAAGCAGCCATAACTCACTTGTCCTCGCCGTCAGAGGTATCGACCAGATCCGGATTGAGGTTCTCATCGGAGTCGATGTCGTCGAACTCATCGAAATCGCCATCACGACGGCCCGTGCGGCGATCTTCGGGGGGATCAAGGAAGCCAAGCAGGCGCTCCTTGGATTCATCTTTATCTTCCTCGGTGGGCAGCTCAAGGCGAGTGAACTTGGTTTCCTCGGGATCGACGGAGATAGAATCGACTAGCACGTTGCTACGAAGCAGCACGGTCTGGTGGCGGATCACCGTATCAAGGAGGCGGAGATTCCGCTCTAGCTCCTTGACCAGAGCACCGCCCCCCAGGTAGCGCACATAAGTGTAGACTCCACGCTTGTGCCGGTCGATCTGGTAAGCCAGCTTGCGACGGCCCCAGTTCTCGACCTTAAGCAGTTTGCCTTGCTCACGCTCGATGACCTCGTTGATGCGGGCGGCGACGCGCTCGGCGGCATCGGGGTCGATGTCGGGGCGGAGGATGTAAATGGTTTCGTACTCCCGCGCTCGATTGGCGGGCGCGTTGGTCATAACAGCCATGCATGCACCTTTGGACTTCTGGCCCCCAGGACGACGCCAGGGAGCAGGTTCCAGCAAAGAAGGGCAGGCAGTATAGCTTCCAACGAAGCTGCATGCAACCTCTCTCTTGCGGTTGGAATGCCTCTTGAGTCAGGCTACTTCTTTCGGGAGTTGTGTCGGTTCATGGCCCCCACCGGGCCTAGCTCGATCACATTAAGGACGATCTCGGCAGCCTGGTTGCAAAGGTTCGGGAGCTGGGAGTATTCCTCCGGAGCGAAGCGAGCGAGTACATAGTCTGTCACCTCGTAGGAGCCGGGG
>JANWXX010000036.1 GCA_025057345.1 Polyangiaceae bacterium
CCTTGTCCTTGGATGTGGCCATCGGAGGGTAACAGCCCGACATTCCTCAACATTCCTGGGTGGGTGCGTAACCCCTAATGTGTACAGGAGCAGGGGTAGCGAGCCGAAACCTTCCATGAACCGTGCCACGACTCGGAGTCGGAAGGAATACATTCCTGTCACCTTCGTGTCTCTTGAAATCCTCCCTCTTGTTGACCACGGCATGGAACGAGCATGCTTAGGCTGCACCCGCCCGAGCGCATTCTTGCCTGCGAGGTCATAATGCAGATTTTTGATCGAATAGAATCCAACGTTCGCAGCTATTGTCGCCAGTTTCCTGCGGTCTTTTCCAGGGCAATAGGGGCTCAGATCTTTGATGATCAGGGGCGTCGGTACCTGGATTTTTCGCTGGAGCGGGGGCGCTCAATTATGGACATAATCCTCCCGCAATCCGTCGTCGCCTAATCGAATACCTGGAAGGGGACGGTATCGTCCATGCCCTCGATATGGCAACCACGGCGAAGGCGGCATTGCTGGAGCGCTTCGAGCGGGTGATCTTGGAGCCCCGGCGGCTTGACTACCGGGTGCAGTTTCCTGGGCCTACGGGAACCAATGCAGTGGAGGCGGCGCTCAAGCTGGCTCGCAAGGTAACTGGTCGAACGCTGGTCGTCAGCTTTACCAATGGATACCACGGGATGACCCTAGGGAGCCTGGCGGCGACAGGGAACCGGGGGAAGCGCTCCGGAGCAGGCCAGCCTCTCTCGGGCACGGTCGCCCTCCCCTACGATGGCTACTTGGGCCCCAGCGTTGATACACTCCAGTTGATCGAGCGGCTGTTGGAAGATCCGAGCAGCGGCCTTGACTTGCCAGCAGCCTTCCTGGTGGAGACGGTTCAGGCAGAGGGAGGGGTCCGTGTCGCCAGCACCTCGTGGCTCCGAGGGTTGGAGCGGCTCGCTCGACGTCATGGAGCGCTGCTCATCGTCGATGACATCCAAGTTGGATGTGGACGAACTGGTACGTTCTTCAGCTTCGAGGAAGCGGGGCTACGACCGGACTTGGTGTGCCTATCGAAGTCGATCAGCGGCTATGGCCTCCCCATGGCGTTGGTGCTCTTGCGACCCGAGCTGGACCTCTGGAAGCCTGGCGAGCACAACGGTACATTCCGTGGCAACAATTTGGCATTCCTTGCTGCTACGGAGGCTCTCTCCTTCTGGGAGACGGACGAGCTACAGCGCCAGGTGTTGGCCCATGGTGCCCTCATAGCCGAGCGTTTGGCGGCTCTGGCAAGGTGCCTCCCCTCGGCGGAGGTCCGGGGGCGAGGCATGATCCAAGGTCTTGTCTGCGGCGAGCTAGCCCAACCGATCTCCCGAGCTGCCTTTGAGCGAGGGTTGATCATCGAAACCGCGGGCCCTAAGGACGAGGTGCTCAAGGTGCTCCCGCCGCTCACCATCGGGAAGGCTGAGCTATGCGAGGGGCTCGATCTGCTGGAGGACGCCGTGCAAGCCGTGGGGAGGGGCTGAGAGGTGGCCATCGAGCGGCAATCGCAGGCTCCTTTGCGGGTTGTCATCCACGGCTACTGTGCCCTCGGCATCGATCAGATCCTCGCGCGGCTCAGCTCCCGGGGGGTCGAGAGCCTGACGGAGCTGGAGGGGGAGTATGTGCTGGTGATCGAGGGAAGGGAGGAACAATGGCTCGTTTCCAGCGCTCGGGGCTTTGAGCCTTACTTCTATGTGGAGCAGAACGGGATTCTATACCATGGTCTTACGGTGGGGCGGGTGGTCGAAGCCAGCAGTCTTCCCTGGCGCTGGAACGTCCGCGCCGTGGCAGATTTGATGCGGCTCGATCATCTTGTGGGAGATGCATCTCTCCACCGGGACATACGTCGGCTTCCTGCAGCAGCGGTGCTCCACCACCGCCGAGGACAACGAGCGACTCTCATCATCCGCCCCTGGTCGGAGCTTCACCGAGAAGCTGGGCCGGACCCGCAGCGTGCTCTGGATGCCCTCCTGACCAGCGTGGCCCGTTGGTTGGAGGATGACACGGCTTTGGCGATATCCTCAGGGTTTGATTCTCGGTTGCTGCTAGCAGCTTGCCTCCACATCGGACACCGCCCCGAGCTCTTGGTCATGGGGGACGATAACAGTACCGACGTCGTTGTCAGCCGGGCCATCGCTCGGAGCTTTGGGCTGCCGCTTCGCCATGTGAAACTCGACTTGCCTTCTTATGTCGAGCACGCACCCAAGATTGCGGAGCTGACTAGTGGTACTAAGACTGCACTCCATTGGCATAGCTACGTCTTTCCCCTGCGTACCGGGCTTCCTCGGGGGCGTACGGTGCTCGTCGGTACCAATGGCGAGTGGGCTCGGAGCGACTACCTGAACCTAGGACTTCTCTCTCGCACCATCGACCAACTCGCTCGCCCTCCCTTGGTTTCGCTGGCACACCGGGCTTACTGGTTCTGGAAGCCTCGGACTCTCCTCCACCCTGAGGAGATCCGCCAGCTTGCTCCGGAGCTTCGTGCTGAGCTAGAGCTTCCCCGGCAAAAGGTAGCTATCCGGCTCGCTCGGCTCTGTCACGGCGACACCTTCCTTGGTGGGCTTGACCGCTTCTTCACGGGGGAACGTGTACGGAACTTCCATGCAAACGGTCTGCGGCTCTATGGAGCCCATTTTGCCCCTCGCATGCCCTTCCTCTCTCGGGAGTGGATGACCGCAGTCGCAGCGCTCCCACGCCGGTGGAAGCTAGGCTCTGCGTGGCACCGATGGGCTATCCAGCGCCTTGCCCCAAGACTCCTTGATTTCCCTGAGGGTGCTCGCTCCCCGCGGACTTCCCCGACACCACCTCCCCTCTATTGGGTACCACCGCCGCTGGTTCCCGCGCCAGTTCCTTACGCTAGCTACGATCGGATTCTCCGGGACTCCGGCCTGCTGGATCTCCTGGCTGCTCAGGCAGGAGCGATGTCGGAGTTGATTCCGCCCTCCTTCGTGATGCAGATGGTGGACGAGCAATGGCACGGGTACCCTCGGACTGCAGCCGTCGCCACTCTTTTGGCTCTCACCACCTTTGCCAACCTGCGATCAAAGCCCGGCGAGTGCATGGTCCCGAAAGGCCGAGATCAGATCAGGTAGCTGACGTGCTAGGGGGATCTTGCAGAAATCGCCTGCTTGTGCCCGGCGCCAGAAAGTCTTCAGTGTGGCGCTCGTGACTTCCTCGAAAGTGGCTTTCATCCCCGCGCCGCTTCTCTCCAGAAGCAAGGCATTGAGGGCTTGTTCAGGATCGTTGCGCCGGTAGAGCGCCAGCACAGGTTTCTCTAGGAGCACACATTCCGCGAGAACATTGCTGCCGGCAGAGGTGATCACTGCACTCGCACCCTGGAGGTATGCGGGAAAGGCCTCTCCATCAAAGCCTCGGGGGCCTTGCCCGAAGGCGAGAACCGGCGCTCTAAGTTGCTGCAAGGCATCCAGAATCCGTTGGCCGTTGGCATCCCGAAAGTAAGCAACCAGCGCACCTGCGCCATCCGCTGGAATTTCCCGGGGGGAGGCGTTACCGGTCGGGCCACCACGACGCCCTCATCGAGGGGTGCTGCCGGGAGGAAATGCACTGCAATGGCCCGCCGGGTCGCCGAAGCCATCCAAGCGGTGCTACGGCACGAGAGCAGGGGGAGCAAGGGGAGGGGAGGGAGTCGGCAGCGACTGAACACCAAGTCGTGTCCGACAGCCATCGCCGGGAGCCCAAGGTACCGAGCTGCCACCAGCGCCGGTGCATCACCATCACTCACCACCAGATCCGGGGAAAGTATTCTTAGAAATCGCGTCTCTTGTTGAAGCCTCGCGGGAAAGTCAAGTACCCCGCGGAACCCCTGCTGGATCGAGCGAACGCGCTCGACCGGGAAGCGCCTTCCGAGCAGGTCAAGGGCCTGCTCTCCGGCGCGGAGGTACACCTGGTGGCCGGATTCCCGCGCTGTCTGTACGAGCGACATCGCACGGCTAGCATGGCCACGGCCCCGACCGTGGACGTAATACGCGATACGAGCCAAGGCGATCCTCCAGGATCCGAACCAGCCCAGCCGCCGTATGATGCCAGCTCCGTGCCTCCACCACCTTGGCCCGACCGGCATGGCCTAGCCGCTCCCGCAGCTTAGGGTCGTTCAGCAGCCTCCCTAGTGCCGCGGCCAGAGCATGCTCATCCCGAGGAGGTACCAAAAGACCTGTCACTTCGTCCTCGATCGCATCAGGGATGCCCCCCTCTCGGGCTCCGATGACCGCCTTCCCGCAAGCATTGGCCTCCAGCAAGGCCACCCCGAATCCCTCGACGTCGAACCCCTCGCTCCGAGACATCATGACAAATACGTTGGCTAGCCGGTAGAGATCGAGGAGGGTTTCTTCTGAGACGGTTCCCAAAAACCGAACATTTTTTTCCAAACCTAGGCGAGCGACCAGGCCCTCCAGCCTACCCCGATCCGGGCCGTCACCGGCTACTATGTAGAGAAGATCTGTATGTGTTGTGCGGAGAATCCGGATGGATCTCAGGGTCACATCAATGCCCTTGCGCTCCACCAACCTTGCTACCGTGAGCACTACAGGCCGTCCTTCAGCGTTCAGGTACTCACGAAGTCTGGAGGAGGGTTCCCCTGGGGAAAATTTCTCGGGATCAGTCCCATTAGGGAGCACATGGACGCGATGGGGAAGAACCTTCAGATTTAGGGCAAGCTCACGAGTGAAGCGACTGACGGAAATCACCGCATCGGCTCGTTGAAGAGTGGAGGCACGGAGCCACCGATAGGCTCTTGCCAAGGGTTCCGGGGGGGTCCACAGAAGCTCACGCCCGTGAGTAACCACGAAGACCGGAGGGCGTCGTGGCAGGCGCACTACCGTGCTCGCACCAGGCCACTGGGCGTGGACGACGGCGTCGGGTCGTTCCTCCCAGAGCAGGCGCAAGAAAACTGGGGTGATGGCTAGGGGGAAGCGATTGGTAGTGAGGCAGGGAACCCGAAGCACGCGCCAAGGCGCTCTCCGGTCGATCTGGGAAGAGCCTGGTTGCTCCGGGGCAAGGACGGTTACCCGGTGTCCCAAGGCGATGAGCCCTTGCAGAATGCCCAGACACCACGACTGGACGCCGCCGAAGCTTGGGGGATAATCCTGGGAAACCAGGGTCAGTCGCATCGTCTCTCCCAAGCTCATAGCGTGGCTTGTGGGGCTTGTCTTGGGGGAGGTGCGGACGTTGTACAGTACGGGGGTGCGCCCCGTCATCTTGATTGACGCGACGTCCCTGCGCTCTTCCGCGGGGCTTCGAGGGATAGGTCGCTATGTGTTCGATCTTCTCCAGGGACTCGCCGGGCTACGTGCCAGGTGGTCCTTGACGATGGAGCTGCAGGCTCTGGCTCGCTTTCACCCTTCTGCTGGCCTCGCGATTTCCTCTGATCTTGCAGCGGTTGCTGAGGAAGGGATGGCAGCTCGGGCTTCCCTCGGCGGGTCGCTACCTTACCTGCGGCGCTGGTTGCTAGCTCCCTTGATCGCCCGTCATCGGGTGTCCTTGCTCCACCTTCCTGCTTCCTTCGGGACACCGGTGGGGCTCTCGGTTCCGCGGGTGAATACCTGCCACGATCTCATTCCGCTACAGCGCCCTCGGGAGTACCTCTCTCTCTCCTCGGGTGGGCGCCCTGCTCGCTGGCTCACGGATCTACGTCGCTACCGGGGGGCAAGCCGCGTCATCGCCATCTCCGAGAGGACTCGGCGGGATCTGGTCAAACTGCTCTCGGTTCCTGATCATCGGATCGATGTGGTGCACAATGGCATCGACTTGGAACGCTACCAGGGCTCTTCAGGGGGGGAGCAGGCGCTCCTAGCACGTCTCGGAGTACGGGCTCCTTACGCCCTATTTGTTGGCTACGTCGAGCCAAGGAAGAACTTGGCCGTGGCCCTTGCCGCACTTTCTCGGGCACGCCGCCAGATTCCTCTGGAGCTGGTGGTGGCGGGTGCTCAGGATGCGACATCCCTCAGAGCGCTCCGATCCATGGCCGAGACGTACGGCGTGCAAGGCGCGGTGCGCACCTTGGGGTTTGTCGAGGACAAGGATCTCCCCATGCTCTATCGAGGAGCAGTAGCATTGCTTTTCCTCTCCGAAATTGAGGGATTCGGGCTGCCGGTGCGGAGGCGATGGCCTCTGGATGTCCTGTTCTGGTGGCGCGTAACAGTGCTTGTGACGAGGTGGCTGGCAACGCAGGGCTCGTCTTGGATGCTTGGGATGCGGCAGGAGCTGCAGCGGCCCTGGTTCGGCTAGCCTCTTGCCCGGAGGAGCGCGCCCGATGGGCGACGCTCGGGGCACGCAGGGTTCAGGAGTTCTCCCGAGAGCGTATGGCGGAAGGGTACCTACGATCCTACGAGCGTACGTTGGCAAATCGGAGAGCTTACCCGTGACGGGGGAAGATCACCAGATCGTCTCGGTGAACCAAAATCACCTCATCTTCATCGCCCTCTCGCTTCCGTCCGGCAGAAGCGGCAGCATCCCCAGCTGAGAGCCGGGAGAGACCACGACCTAGCTCATTACCTTCGAGGTCAAACAGCGAAACAGACTCGCCGGCGCGGAACTCACCGCGTACTCCTAGGACACCCACCGCCAGCAGGCTCTTTCCCCGGGAGGTGATGGCCTCAGCAGCGCCTCGGTCTAGCAGCAACGCCCCCTGGGGTCGGAGGGTGAAGGCGATCCAATGGCGCCGTGCGCCGAGGCGTTGGAGCGCCGGCACGAAGAGCGTCCCCACGTCGTCGCCATGGATCACTCGAGTTACGATGCCTGGAACGCGAGCGTCGGCAATGACCACCGAAGCCCCCGCCAGCGTTGCCTTCCGGGCTGCTTCGATCTTGCTGATCATCCCCCCGGTCCCCACACCGGAGCTACTCTTGCCAGCCAGCGGTCTTGCTTCTATCTCCACGTTCCGCACCAGGGGGACTCGCCTCTGCTCTCGGTCTAGAAGTCCTTCTACGTCGGAGAGAAGAATTAGCAAGTCGCACTCCACCAGCGGTACCACCATGCTGGCGAGCTGGTCGTTGTCTCCAAAGCGGATCTCGTCCACTGCGACCGTGTCGTTCTCGTTGATGATGGGTATCGCCCCCGCACTCAGCAGGGCCCCCAATGCTGCCCGGGCGTTGTTGTCTCGGTGCCGATCCGCTAGATCGGCGTGGGTCAGTAGCACCTGCGCCACGGGTAGTCCTACCTCTCCAAAGGCCTCCTCATAGCGCTGCATCAGTACGCTCTGTCCCGCTGCTGCAGAAGCTTGGAGCCAAGCCATTTCCCGAGGGCGTTCCTTGAGCCCTAGCTTGCTGTATCCCAAAGCGATGGCTCCGCTCGACACGAGCACGAAATCCCGTCCCTCCTGCTTCAATGCAGCCAGCTCCCGAGCGAGTCGCCGGTACACCTCCCGGTCCGCTGCCAGGGTCTTTGAGCCAATTTTGAGCACCACGCGCCGTGCGCGCCGTAGGGTCGACCGCTCGTCGTTCTCTGCCATAAGTGAATCCTCTACCCCGGTTCACTCCTGAACGGCAGGGCAGACTCAGCCAGCATGAGGGCTGCTTATAGGAGTAGTCGCGGCGAGGGTTCTCTGTACCCAGGAAGCAGCTTCGGCGGCCGATTCGAAGACCTTGAAGTTCGGGGGGAATGAGATGTACCAGGCGAGTGCTGTCAGCACGCCCCGCTGGATCGGGTTGCGCAGAACCACCCCCATGACCGAGCGGCTAGCAAGGAAGAGCGTTCGTCCTTGCTTGTCGATCTCGATGATCCGCTGGCGCTGCTTCCAAGTGAGTCCCATGCTGCTGCCGCTGTCAATGATGAACCCAAGGGGTGTCTTTTCTCGGGTGGCTTGCTCCAGCACGCTCTGGTACCAGGAGAGATACTTTTCAAGATCCTCGTCGGTGCTAGACCCTTGGAACTGTATGAAGAATATCGGCGATTTCTCAGTATCGATGTGGATGGCCATGAACGTGTTGAGGGGTCATAGGGCCTGTTATTCTCAAGGATTTTTGGGGAACAGTGCTCGTAGGACATCCGGGAAGCGGCGGGCCCAGGAAATCTCGTCGTGCTCGCCGATTGGGTCTTCCTTCCAGAAAAGATCGATACCCTCCTGGTAGCTGTAGCTCTTGAGCAGCAGCTCGACCATTTCTTTGCCACGCTTGGCGGCTGCCTTCTCGATGACCTCATTGTGAAACCCTCCGGTGTGTACCAGACCCCAGTCGATCCAAAGGCGGGGGCGCAGGGATGGATCGTTAAGGGTGGGTGTCGCCAGGGTGAGGAGCTTCGAGCCTGCGAGGGGCCCTCCGGTGTAGTCGCCTCCAAATACTGGGTCCAGACCTAGCCAGAAGGAGGGAGAGAGGCTCCCTGCCTTGCGGAAGCGATCGGGTCGTAGCGTGGCCAGGAGAAACGAGCACAGCCCGCCGCGAGAAGAACCCATGATGGCCGTATCCTCCGGACCGGATCTGGTTCGGAAATGCATATCCACAAAGCCCTTGACCCGGTTACCTACATACTCTGCGTAGTCCTCGACCCCACAGCAGGGCTCCCCGGGGGACCACTCTGTATGGGAGTACTCTACGTTCCGATTGAGTGCATGGATGGCCACCACGATCAGCGGCTCCACCGAGCCTTCGTCGTACACTTGGGTCAACCCCTGTGCCACCTGCCAGGATTTGTTCCCCGGCCCCCCGGGCCAGAAGGCGGTCACTCCGTCGTTCATGTAAAGCACAGGATACCGCTCACAGCTCGTTGGGTAATCTCGTGGGAGAAAGATATGGATCTTCCGCGGAGCTTCTCCCATTCCTTTCCCGAATTCATCGAAGGTCAAAAAATATCCAGATGGAAATTTCTCGTCGTGCACCCAAGCCTGTTCCGTCCCGACGGTGACTGGGTAGGCGTTCGTCTCAGGAGGGAAGGGAAGCGATTCGCAGCCTGTTTGACCTGCATCGCCGCCTGTACCTACGCCCCCCTTCCCCCCCATTCCTGTCTTGCCTGCGCTACCGTGGCCTCCGCCGCCCTCGCCGCTCGCCGGTGGATATCCAGAAGTTCCCTGGGGGGATCCCCCAATACCACCGGAGGGAGCTCCCTCTTGCGTCGTGCCTGCGATCCCACCGGGAGGTGGCGCGGAAGCATCCTGTTCCTCGGCACAGGCGAGGAGGAAGATCAGACCAAGAGGGCGTAGATGGCTCATCGCTTCTTTCCGAAGAATTCGCCGAGAAGATACGGTGTCTCCTCTTTGAGGGGGGATGACCTTCCCCCCTCGGGGATCTTGTGCGTTGGTCTTGGGGGAGGTTGCGCTGCAGTCCATCTTGAGCTCCGTAAGTAATGAAAAGATGATGACACCACGCTCATCCCCGTGGGCATCGGGTCAGCACTCTCGCGTACACTTCACGACGAGGTCGTCCTGAGCGTGCAGCCACCTGTTGTGCTGCGTCCCTTGGGGAAGCGCCTCGCCCTAGGACTTCGTCGATCCAGCGATCCAGTTCTTCGTCGGAAATCTCTCGGGCAGGTTGTTGGTGAGGGCCCAAGACCAGCACAATCTCCCCGAGCCATGACCGTTCAAGGGTAGCCAGTTGTTCGAGGGAACCCCGAACGAATTCTTCGTGGAGCTTGGTTAGCTCCCGGGCCACGACTGCCGGGCGACCTGGTTGGAGCGCTGCCAGCTCGACCAAGGTTGCTCCAAGCCGGTGGGGCGACTCGAAGAGCACCACCACCTCCGGGGTTTGTACCACCCGCGCGAGAGCCTCGGCCCGCTCGGTTCCTTCCCGGGGAAGAAAACCAAAGAACCGAAACGCTCCATCCCCCAGGGCGGCTCCTGCCACGGCGGCTAGCACCGCAGAGGGGCCCGGGATGGGGATCACCTGGAAGCCGGCTTCTGCAGCGGCCCGGGCCAAAGCGGAGCCCGGATCACTGACCGAGGGAGTTCCCGCATCGGTGACCAGGGCCAGGGTTTCGCCCCGCGCTAGGGCCTCCAGCGCCTGCCGAATAGCCCGAGTGCCTGCATGGGCATCGAAGCGCTCCACAGGTTTCTTCCCGATGGCGAGGTGGGACAGAAGTGCACGGGCGCGCCGGGTGTCTTCTGCCAGTACACGGTCCACGCTCCGCAGGCAGGCCTCGGCCCGGCGCGAGAGGTCGTCGAGGTTTCCGATAGGAGTAGCGACCAGGTAGAGGGCCCCCGGCCTGGGAGGGGACATCAGACCTCGACAGCGTCGCCCAGCGCTTCCACCAGGAACTGCCGCAGGTTCATGGTCAACCGGGCCTCGATCTGCCGGACCCGCTCCCGGGAGATGCCGAAGTGATCGCCCAACTCTTGAAGGGTCAAGGGTTCGTCTGCCAGAAGACGCTTGTCGAAGATGTCGAGATCCTTACCTTTGAGCCTCGTCCGGAACTCCTCCAGCTTGGTGCGCACGATATCGTTGAGCTCTTCCGTAGCGACGGCGCTGTCGGGACCTACCGAGCCGGAGGCTATCAGCTCGATCCGAGACACAGGGCGCCCCTCGTTGTCCCCAACCGGCGCGTCCAAGCTCATTTCCCCGGAGGAGAGGCGTCGCTCCATTTCAGCTGCCTCTTGCTCCTCTACCCCAAGGTTCTTGGCAATCTTCTCCGGTGTTGGGTCGATCCCCATGGCTGCTAGCTTGGCCTTCTCTTTGTTGAGGTTGAAAAATAGCTTCCGCTGGGCCTGGGTTGTCCCCAACTTGACCAACCGCCAGTTGTTGATGATGTACCGGAGGATGTACGCACGAATCCACCACGCTGAGTACGAGCTGAGTTTGACGCCGCGGTTGGGATCATACTTCTTTACCGCCTGCATCAGCCCGATGTTCCCCTCCTGGATCAGGTCCATGATGTTTTTGTAAGCACGCCGGTACTCGTAGGCGATCTTCACCACCAGCCGCAGGTTCGCGGTCACGAGTCTTGCCGCTGCGTCCACGTCCTGCGTGGCTGCATAACGCTGCGCCAGCGTTTGCTCCTCCTCCGGGGACAAGAGGGGGTGCTTTTGGACTTCCCTCAAGTACGCTTGCAACGGATCGTTTCGGCTTAGCGCCAGCTTTCCGTCGTCGTCATCCTTGTCCCGGCTTCGCAGCGGCAAGGAGAGTGGATAGCTTCCTCGCTCCCAGTTCTCCCCGTCGTCCAGTACCTCCTCCTCGGGGTCTAGTAGCTCCACGGTCGATTCTACTGCGACGAGATCTTCGTCCACTTGCTCTTGCCCTTCGTCCTCCTCCCGGAGGTTCCCTGGTGCGCTCGCCGGAGGAAGAGGAATCAGGGACGAGGGAGCCGGCTCTTGAGTAGGATTGCGGAGGGAGGGATCGTCATCCTTGCTGGTTTTCCCTTGCTCTTTTGTTTTACCCTCCCCCCGGGAGCGGGGTGCTTTGCTCTCGGTTTTCTTTGCCTTTTCTTTGGGTGGGGCCTGCATTCGCTTCGTAACAGATTTCTCCCCTGGGGTGCCTGGCTTTCGGGGTGCTTGAGGTTCAGAGGCAACGTTGGCCGGGGCGCTTGCGCGGGTGGCTGCGCTGCCAGAAACAATGCGTCGGCGAATGGCAGGGGTAGGCGCTGGTGGGGTTTTGTTCACTTCGTTGACACCTTCCCCGTGGGGGGGCTTTGTTTGGCTGACCAAGGGGCCTCGGAGGAAGAACTAGGAGGGCTCTTGTGATGGGCCATCCGCGTTCTGCGGTCAAGCCACCGAAGCAGAAAGGGTCTTTCCATGCGGACCGGTGGAAGCACATGGCTGCGGGGGCTAAAAGAGGATGGATGCAAGCACGCTTCCCCACATCCCTGGCGGGGCAGCTCCAGCGGCATGCAATCCCTTACCTAACGGGGGCGCTGCTGATTGGGGGGCAGCAGGGGTTGATGTTTGCCCGGGACTGGCTCTTCAAGCTCGGGGTGGATGCAGCGGTTTCTGAGCGTGCTCGGGAGGCGGTGCAGGCTGCCCTGACGGCAGTGGCGGTGGTGGTATTGGCTGCGGTCATGCGCGTACTCTCCCGGGTGCTCATCTTCGACGCAGGGCGCTCTGCCGAGTACGAGCTCCGCGCTGAGCTGCTGGCCAAGCTCCATCAACTGGGCACTGGCTTCACCCAAAGGCTTTCCACGGGAGACATTCTCAGCCGCTCCACCAACGACCTCTCCCAAGTCCGCCTTCTCCTCGGCTTCGGTGTGCTCAATGTGGTCAACACCATGTTCTCTCTTGCCTCTGCCCTGTCATTGATGATTGGGATCAGTGGGCGCCTCACCCTCGCAGCTCTAGCTCCTGCCCCCCTACTCATGCTTGTCACCCGTTGGTTCTCCCGTCAGGTGTTCCTCCGTACTCGGGAGAACCAGGAGGCCCTTGGTATGCTCAGCGGCCGCGTACAGGCTAGCCTAGCAGGTATCCGAGTGATTCGTGCTCTCTCCCTGGAGTCCTCCGAAGAGCGCGCCTTCGAGCAGATCTCCGCAGCTTACCTGAACAAGAGCCTTAGCCTCGCCAGGCTTCGAGGCATGATGTTCCCCCTGCTTGGAGCGGTCGCTGCTTCGGGTGTCATCATCGTGTTTTGGTATGGCGGTACCCTTGTTCTCTCCCGTCAGATCTCTCATGGGGACTTTGTTGCCTTCTCCACTGGCTTCGCCCGGCTGGTCTGGCCCTTGATGGCTCTCGGCTTTGTCGCATCTACCGTCCAGCGGGGGCGCGCTAGTTACCTCCGGCTTCGGGAGGTCTTCGATGCCAATCCGGAAATCCAGGACGGTGATGAACCTGTCCCCGCCTCCGTCGAGGGAGCTCTTGAGGTGCGTAACCTCTCCTTTCGCTTGGGGGAGCGGACCATTCTCGATGGGGTAAGCTTTCACGTTTCCCCTGGCTCCAGTCTGGCCATTGTTGGCCGCACCGGTAGCGGGAAGTCCACCCTTGCAGCTCTCCTTGCTCGACTTCTTCCCACTCCCTCGGGGGCCGTGTTCTTGGACGGCCGCGATATCACCCGACTCCCTCTGTGTTTTCTCCGCAGGTCTGTTGGATACGCCCAGCAAGATGCCTTCCTCTTTTCTACCACGGTTGCTCGCAACATCGCTTTCTGTCTCGATGACCCGGACTCCGATGAGGCACTGCGAAAGGTCCGTGAGGCTGCGTCGGAGGCCCAAATCCTTACCGAGTTGGAGGGCCTCCCGGAAGGGCTCGATACCGTGGTCGGTGAACGGGGCGTTCAGCTCAGTGGTGGCCAGCGCCAGCGGGTGGCTTTGGCTCGTGCCTTTCTTGCTGCTCCGCCCATCTTGGTGCTAGACGATCCTCTTTCGGCGGTCGATGCCCGCACCGAAGCCGCGATCCTTGATGCCATTGAGCGCCAGAAGCAACGTAGCACTGTCCTCTTGATTACCCACAGGGTTGCCGCTGCTGCCCGTTGTCACCGCGTGATTGTCCTGGAGCATGGCAAGGTCGCCGAGGAAGGTACTCATAACGAGCTGCTCCTGCGCGGTGGCCTCTACACTACTCTGGCTGAGGAGCAGCGCAGGGAGCAGGAGATGGACGCGCTGAGGGTCGCCTCGTGAGTACCCCCAGAAGAGATCCTATATGGCAGGGTCGTGGGGATCAGGCGCTCCGGGCCTTCCACGAAGAGGAGGACGGGAAGAAAACCTACGACCTGGCTCTGTTGCGACGCCTCTGGCAGTACCTACGGCCCCATGCAGGTTTTCTCTGGGTCTCCCTTGTTGCTCTCCTGCTGCTCTCCATCTTCGCCCTGGGGCGCCCTCTGGTCATGCAGTATGGCATGGACGCTGCCGCTCACCGGGGCCCCGACGCCGCCAGCAAACTACTTCGGGCTGGTGCCCTGCTTCTAGGTATGGTGGCTCTGGAGCAATCTCTGGCGTTCCTCCAGATCTTCTCTATACAGATCGTTGGGGCACGGTCGATGAACGACCTGCGAATTGCGGTCTTCCGCTTCCTCCACCGTAGGCATCTCAGCTTCTTCGACAGCCAGCCGGTAGGTCGTCTGGTGACACGGGTTACCAGTGACGTCGACGCGCTCAACGAAATGTTTGCCTCAGGCGCCCTCAACGCCGTAGGTGATCTGCTCCGACTCCTTGGCATCGTCGCCCTGATGATCTACCTCCACTGGCAACTGGCTCTTCTTTCCTTTGCTGCCATCCCCCCTGTGGCGCTGCTGGTGGACTGGATCCGCCGACGTGCTCGGGTGGCTTTCCGGGAGATTCGCTTGAAGACCGCTCGGCTTAATGCATTTCTCGCAGAGCAGATCTGCGGCATGGCCGTAGTGCAGGCCTACGCTCGCGAGGAGGCCAGTGCCGCCGAATTCGATGAGATCAATCGTGCCTATCGTGACGCCAACAACCGAGCGATCGCTCTCGATGCCGCCCAGGATGCTGCCATCGAGATGGTTTCCTCCGTCTGTATTGCTGCTCTCCTCTGGTATGCCGGCGCTCGGGCCTTCGACGATCGGATCTCCTTCGGCCTCCTGGTTGCCTTCATCGCTTACGTTGAGCAATTCTTCGTGCCTATTCGCGATCTCTCTGCCCGCTATACTATCCTCCAGTCTTCTCTCTCCGGCGCCGAGCGTATCTTCCAGCTCCTTGATGTCATCGAAGAAGATGCTCCCGTGCATCCGTCTCCTGCCCCTGACGGAGATCCCTCCGTTGCCCTCTCCTTCGAATCGGTTTCTTTCGCCTACAAGGCTGGAGTGCCGGTCCTCCGCTCCGTCTCCTTCTCTGTCCGCTCGGGAGAGCGTATCGCCCTGGTGGGCGCCACCGGCTCCGGGAAAAGCACCATTGCGAGCCTTCTGCTCCGGCTCTACGATGCCTCCGAGGGGGTGATCCGCATTGAGGGAAAGGATGTCCGGGGCCTACCCCGGGAGCTGCTCCGCCGCCGCTTCTCCGTGGTTCCCCAAGATGTGTTCCTCTTTCCGGGGACTATAGCCGACAATATCGCTCTTGGAGACATCTCCCCCAACCTCGATCGAGTGAAGCTCGCCCTCGACCAAATCGGCGCGTTGGATCTCTTCCTCCGCAGGCCTGGTGGCCTCGACGCCCCTGTTGATGAGCGCGGCAGCAATTTCTCCGCGGGTGAGCGCCAACTCCTCGCCTTCGCCCGCGCCCTCTATCGAGATGCTCCTATCCTGATCTTTGATGAGGCTACCGCCAGCGTAGACAGCGTCACCGAGGCTCGGCTCCAGAGGGCTCTTGAGGCTCTCCTCCAGGGCCGGACTGCCCTCATCATTGCCCATCGTCTCTCCACCGTTCGCTCCGTCAACCGCATTCTGGTTCTCTCTTGTGGAGAGATTGTCGAGGAAGGTACCCACGATGAGTTGTTGCTTCGGGGTGGCCTCTACGCTCGTCTTCATACGCTTCAGTACGGACCACCCTCCCTCCATGGGAGGGCGGAAGGGAAGCAAAGAGGCTAATCTCCGGTGGCTACTTGCTGAGAGAATCCCCCCGTTGCTTGCGAGGGAGGAGGGGGTTGGAGGGAGGATGTTCCTACCGGAGGAGGGGCAGGGGCCCAGCGACGGCGGGGAAGGTAGGCGCCTCCGTCCAACTCTCGCAAATAGGCGATTAGGCCCTCACGGATGTCGTTACGAAGATCAAAGAAGTGATCTGGGTGACTGACGGAAACCAGGGCGCGGAGGGTGATCGAGTCTGGGCTCATGTCGGTGACCGCCAGTGTGGCCTTGCGCTTGTCCCAGAGCTTGTGGGCTGCGCAGAGCCGCTCCAGCTCGGCCCGGAGTAGGGGAACCGGAAGCGTCGGATCCGCATGAATGAATACAGTGCCGAGTAGCTCCAGGTGACCACGGCTCCAGTTCAGCACATTGGCTTCGACGAACTTGGAGATGGGGACCACCAAACGGCGCTCGTCCCAGAGCTTAATGACTACGTAGGTGAGGTTGATCTCCTCGATATTCCCCAGCTCGTTCTCGTACTGGATAAGGTCTCCAATGCGAACCGGCTGGGAGATGGACAACTGGATGCCGGCGAAGATACCAGCGAGGGATTTCTGCGCTGCAAAGCCAAGCACTGCTACGCCAACTCCTGCGGATGCGAGAAGTGAGAGGCCGAGGTTACGTACCACTTCGAACTGCATGAGGAGGACAGCGCTGCTGATCACGAGGAACAGCACAGAGGAGATGCTCCGTGCTACGGTCAGCCTGGTTCGCAGGGTGCGGCTCTTCAATTCTCCCAGGGTATCGTCGGCAAGGGCACCCTCATAGAAGGTAGTACCTGTATGGAGGAAGCCCAGCAAGAGCCAAGTAATTCCGATCACGTAGCCGGTGTAGGCCATATGATCTGCAGCAGCTTCTGCAAACTTAGGGAGTCCGAGCTGAGAGCAGACGAGCTGGAAGAAGACCACCCAAAGCAGTAGCCGTACTGGGCGACGCGCAGTTTTGAGGAGAAGGTCGTTCCAGGTGGTGATGGTGCGTTGCGCGAGCCTGTCTAGACCAGAGACTACCGCGGAAGCAATCAGTGTGGCGATGATCCATCCTAGGATCAATCCAACACCGAGACCGAGCCACTGCCAGAGCATCATCCCACCGATTGAGATCTCCTGAAGCGAGCTTGGAACCAGCTTCTTCACCCAGTTTTCGGTAGAAGAAGTCGCCGGCAGCGCTGTTGCTTCCAATCCGCTGGGGGCGGGTGAACGGGATATACGAGCGGAAACCGAGGATGCAGATGTCTGCGCTTGAAGGCGAGTGCTTGTAAGGAACACTAGGGCGAGCGCGCTCCAGAAGATACGAGGGATCATGGCGGCGCTCTATAGCGCGTCGTGATCAAAGGTACACCCGGGGGTCGTACCGGGCTCTTGCTCTGGAAGTGCTTGAGCGGCTTAGGGTTAATCTTGAGGGGTGGATCTCTTGTAAACGGCTTCTTGAAGGAGCAAGAGCAAACCTGCTCATGGATTTGAACCACATTGTCTCGTTCCTGCGGGTCGTCGAGGCAGGGAGCTTTACCAAGGCAGCCAGGGTGCTGGGAGTGCCCACCTCGACGGTGAGCCGGCAGGTGGCCCAGTTGGAGGAGGATCTTGGCGTGCGGCTTCTGCAGCGGACGTCACGCCATGTCCAGCTCACGGAGGCAGGGGTCGCTTACCATGAGCGGATCTCCCCGGCGGTGGACCTACTGACCCGGGCATCCTCCGAGATCCACGACCTTCAGGAAACCCCCTCAGGGCTTATCCGTCTGACAGCCCCACCGGATCTCAGCATTGACTACTTGGCGGTACCCCTCGCTCAGTTCTCTAGGGAATACCCGAAGATCCAGGTGGAACTGGTGCTCACCGGGCGCATGGTGGACCTCGTAGCGGAGGGCTTCGACCTTGCGCTGCGAGCTGGGGAGATTCGCGACAGATCTCTCATTGTACGGAAAATTGGAAGAAGCGAGATCATCTTGGTCGCCTCTCAGGGCTATCTGGCTCGCCGGGGAGAACCTCACTCCTTGGATGACCTTTATGCCCACGATTGCATTGGGTTTCGGGCTCAGAGGGGTCGTGTCTCCTGGAACCTCCTTGGTCCTGAAGGACCTACCCTTGTCGAACTGGATTGTCGTATCAGTGTGGATGACTTCTCCTTTGTTCGAGCGTTGCTTTTGGCCGATGCAGGAGTCGCTTTGGCCCCTCGCTCTACCGTCCAGGCAGCCATCCAGGAGGGGAAACTTCGTCGTGTGCTCTCGAACTATGAACACCAAACTTTCGGAGGTATTTCTCTGGTCTACCCTTCCGCCAAATACCTGCCCCGCAGGGTTGCTCTCCTTAGAGATTACTTGCTACGTGTGCTTCCTTCGACCCTTACTCTGCCATGATCCCAGCTCCGATAAGGCCGTACCACGGCTCGAGCACAGAGGACGAGGCAGGGTGGTCCTGGAGGTCAGGGTGAAGTAAAGGGTTCCGTCCATGAGCTATGGTGTCGGGTTGCATGTAACGCTTCGGTGCCGCATGGGCGCTCATGATGCCCACTATGCGGGGGAGCTGGTGGACGGGGCGAGGATCCTCGCCCTCTTCGGAGACGTAGCAACGGAGCTACTGATCCGTATGGACGGAGACGAGGGGCTCTTTCGCGCTTACGAGTCGGTCGAATTTTTGGCGCCGGTGCTGGCGGGGGATTACATCGAAGCAACTGGGGTTGTGACCCGGGTGGGTTCCACGTCGCGGCAGATCGCCTTCGAGGCCCGGAAGGTGGCAGGCAACCTGCGGCAGCCTGGCATGGCGCCCTCGGCGGCAGACCCGATTGATCCTCCGGTGGTGGTGTGTCGTGCTGTAGGCACGTGCGTCGTCCCAGCGACGTTGCAGCGGCGGCGAGCTTCGTCCAAACCTCCTTTGCCTCCTCCTGGTGAGGAGGCTGTCCCCGCCCTGGAGCGCGGTCAGGTCTTCGTGACGCCGCCACCTAGGG
>JANWXX010000370.1:0-1833 GCA_025057345.1 Polyangiaceae bacterium
AGATAAGGCTGCCGGTGAGGTGGGCCCTCGCACCTATGAGGCTGCGCGCCGCACGATGCTCGATGCCCTGGCCCGGCTGATCCAAGCCGGTGATGAGCGTACCTCCCGCCCAAGGGGCTAGACGCCCGTTCAGGGGTGTCCTAGCCCAGAGTGCCCATGACCTTGGAGCCCACCACTTCCTCCGCCTCGCCCCTTGGGGTTGCTCGGGCGGCTCTCTCTACTAGCTACGATCCGGTGCCGATCCTCGCGCAGCAGCTCGTGCTACCGTGCGCCTCGGTGGCCGCAGTGGTGAAGCTGCTAGCAGAAGGGGCCACGGTACCATTCATCGCACGTTACCGTAAAGAGGCGACAGGGGGGCTGGACGAAGTGCAGATCCGCGCCATTGAGGAGCGACGAGATTACCTACGAGAGCTGGAAGAACGGCGCCAGACAGTGCTTGGGGAGATCGAGCGCCAGGGGAAGCTGACCGACGAACTGCGGAAGAAGATCCTGGCTTGTCAGGGCAAGACCGAGTTGGAAGACCTCTACCTGCCCTACAAACCCAAGCGCCGCACCCGAGCCATCCTCGCCCGCGAGCGCGGCTTGGAGCCGTTGGCTGACCGGATCTGGTCCCAGCCTGTCGAGGGTTCCCCGGAGGCGGAAGCCCAAGCGTTTGTAGATGCGGCGAAGGAGGTTCCGGATACAGCTGCAGCGCTAGCAGGGGCACGAGACATCTGCGCCGAGCGGATCGCCGAAGATGCAGAGGTGCGAAGGTTGCTGCGGGAGGCATACAACAAGGAGGGTGTGCTTCGGGTGCAGAAGGAGAAGGAGCACGAGGGGAAGGTCACCAAGTTCGATACCTACGCCAACTTCGAGGAGAAAGTGGCGACGATTCCGTCTCACCGCTTCCTAGCGATCCGGCGGGGCGAGGCGGAGGGTGTGCTTCGGTCCAGTCTGGAACTCCCCACCGAACCTCTGGTGCTGGAAGCTATCCAGAAAGCGATCCGGGTGAACCGGGCCTCTCCCTGGGCCGGTGAGCTGAGTCGAGCCGTGCTGGATGCGTACCGACGGCTTCTGGGCCCCAGTGTTCAGAGTGACCTGCGCATCGACTTGAAACTGGCTGCAGATCGAAGTGCTGTTGAGGTCTTTGCTCAAAACCTCCGGGAGCTGCTCATGGCGGCTCCCTACGGCACGAAAACCGTGTTGGGCATCGACCCGGGGCAGCGCACCGGTTGCAAGGTGGTGGTCGTCGATGAAACCGGCAAGCTGCTCCATCACACGTTGATCCACTTGGTGCAGGGAGAGGGTGCACGACAAAAGGCTCGGGAAACCCTTCGGGATCTGTGTCGGACATATCAGCCTCAGGCTATCGCTGTAGGCAATGGTACCCATGGGCGGGAAACGGAAGATTTCGTCCGGGAGGTGCTGGCGTCGGAGGGGCTGAACGAGATCCTCTGCATAGCTGTGAGTGAGGCAGGAGCCAGTGTGTACTCGGCGAGCGATGTGGCTCGCGACGAGTTCCCTGACCTGGATCTCACCGTGCGGGGAGCCATCAGTATTGCTCGTCGTCTCCAGGATCCTCTCGCGGAGCTGGTGAAGATTGATCCCAAGAGCATTGGGGTGGGCCAGTATCAGCACGATGTGCATCAGCCGCTGCTGGCAAAGAAGCTCAACGACGTGGTAGAGAGCTGTGTCAACCAAGTCGGCGTCGAGGTTAACACCGCGAGTGCTTCCCTGCTGGCCCGGGTTGCTGGCATCGGTCCCTCCCTCGCCAAGAAGATTGTCGCCTACCGCAACGACAACGGCCTCTTCCGAAGCCGCAAGGCCCTTCTCAATGTACCTGGTATGGGCCCC
>JANWXX010000370.1:1843-5129 GCA_025057345.1 Polyangiaceae bacterium
GACCTTCGAGCAGGCCGCCGGATTCCTCCGAGTACGTGGGGGAGAGCACCCTCTCGATGCGAGTGCAGTCCACCCGGAGCGCTACGCCTTGGTGGAGCGCATCGCCGCCGACCTCGGGGTGCCCGTAGCCTCCCTGATTGGGGATAGCAAGACCATCGAACGCATCGACCTGAAGCGCTACCAGGGGGGCGACGTGGGCGAGTTCACTCTCCAAGATATCTTGGCAGAGCTCAAGAAACCGGGGCGCGACCCCCGAGCGGCCTTCGAGCCCCCGAAGTTCCGCGAGGATGTTCGCACGCTGGAAGACCTCAAACCCGGCATGGAGCTGGAAGGCATTGTCACCAACGTCACCGCCTTCGGTGCTTTCGTTGATGTTGGCATCCATCAGGACGGGCTGGTGCATGTATCTCAGCTCGCTGACCGCTTCGTCAAAGACCCGGGCGAGGTGGTCAAGGTGGGCGATAAGCTCAAAGTAAAAGTCCTGGAGGTCGATCTTGCGCGCAAGCGAATCGCCCTCACCGCCCGCAAGGACGGCCACCTCCCTTCTCAGGGCTCCTCTCCGGGGCGCCCCTCACCGGAGCCACGCGGCGACGGTTCCCGTCCTCCCCAGGGGAAGCGCTTCCATCAGGCCCATCCCCAGGGGAAATTCTCCCACAACCCCTTCGCCAAACTTGCTGAGCAAGGCTCCTCGAAGCAACGCCGCTGACATAGGTTTTCCCTATGCATCGCACCTCTTCTTCGAGAAATCCGTGGCCGTTCAGGTGGAGTCCATCGCCTCCTTTGCTCCGGACCTCATCGTCGGTTCCTCCTTCGGAGGGGCTGTTGCGGTGACGCTGATGCAGCGTCGTCTATGGAAGAACCCTACTATACTGCTTGGCTCCAGCGATAGCCAGGCTTGGCCTCCCCAACTGGCTGCCGGAGGGGATTGTGGTCACTGTGGTCCACGCGCTCCAGGATACAATCATCTGCCGGGAAGATTGTGCCGCTCTGGCAGCGAGGGGGACGCCTGGCCTGGTGTGTCTTGAAGAGCTGGAGGATGAACACCAGCTCCAGTGGCTGGTAGACAGCGGGTGCCTCGCCGACCTTGTGTGGGAAACCTGGGCCCGACGCTAAGCTATTGTAGATTGTGTGGCTGTTCGACCAGGCGGGTGGGAAAGGCAAGTGGGGAGGGGGATCGCCAGGGAACCATACCCGACGTCTCACGTCATCCACGGCGAAGCCCGCAAGTGGGACGCCAGGGGATGGCAAGTCCTCCTGGGGAGCACCGTCAGAGGTACGATACGCTCGGATCTTCCCAGGGACCTCCACCAGCAGGAGACGGCCGTTCTCTGCGAAAGCAAGCCGCGGTGGGGACCAAGCTTCCGGTTCTTCTGCTGAACTTTCCAGTTCAATGCACCAGAGATTCTGCCGGGTTTCGATGTCATAGAAGAACACGCCGCGGCCGCCCCAGCTCTCGTTGGAGATGGCAACCTTCTTTCCATCTGGTGAGAACACGCTGAAGTAAGGTGCGTCATCAAGACCCACCTGGCTCTTGGGTGGGGGAAGTTTCTCCATAGGCATCTGGCCACCCTCCGCGAGGTCTACCCGGAAGAGAAGCAAAGCTCCTGTTCCCTGGTCGGCTGTGCCGGCGACGGCGATAGTGCCATCGGGGGAAAGCGAAGCTCCAGATGGAATCGACTCCCCTGCCATGGCGATGACCCTCCCAGTGGAGGTATCAAAGACAGTGACCTGACAGCGCTCCCAGTTGGTGACGACAAGCCGCTTGCCGTCCGCCGAGAGCGAGAGTCCACGGCAGTCAACCTCATCTACGTCTATCTTGCTGAGTGGTTCAAGGTTCCATGTGAATAGGGAAATAGAAGCATCCTGGAGCGATGCACATGCATAGGAAGCTTTCCCACAGAGAACCGCTACAGAAGTGTCGCAGGATGCAAGCCACTTGCCATTCGAGATTGGACTGGCGCGGAGCAAGTTTGCCTCGGCATCACGGAGCTGAATCTGATCGGCCGTGCAGATGGCAAGGCGCTCATGGTGATGGTGGAAGGTTATGTACATGACTTCCATGATATCCACCATAGGTACCTGTTGTCTTTGATTATGTTTCGCACGAGTGGTTATGCCTCCCCCCATCGTGCTTGTTGTCCTCAAACGCGCGGTTGTGCTCCTTGCGGGAGACGCCTTCGCTGAGGCGCGAGAAGACGACGAATCCGTCGACGGCGAGGAGCTCTTGCTCCTGCTTAGAGCAGCCATGGGGGTGTTCGCACCGGGGCTCCCCAGGCAGACTAATCGAGGCCGTGTTTGCCCACTTTCTCTTCTAGGAAAGCCTTAGAAAATGAGGGGGATAATGCGTTGGTAGGGCTCCGGACTGTTGCGCTTTCGGAAACCAGACAAGTCTGGAGGCGACTCGTTTCCGATGTCAAACTCGGTTGAGAGTTGGTCTAGCCTGACCCTTCCGGCGCCGGAAACCCAGCAAGCAGAGCATACCTCCGGCGAGCCACCCGGGGGCAGATGGTAGGGAACTTCCGGGTAGGGAGCAGGAGCAGGATCCCTTGCTCTCGCGCCCCGTACCAACTCCGGTGCTCACTGCCGATACAGCAGCGGAGGGCATCGTTGTGGTCAGTCTGGTGGGCGCAGGGGATAGGCTGGCTGGAGCGGAGGCAACCGCTAGGGGGACCGGGGAGACTGGCGCGGCCTCGCCCTTTGCGTCCAACTCCGGGACATCCTGGGCAAGGAATGCAGAGATCTTGACCGTGCCTCGGGGGGCGAAGGCGACACCCATCGCTGCGCGAGTCTGCTCGGGAGTTCCTCTCGGAGGTCCACCCCAACGCCCGTAGATCGGCTCCTTGCAGGTAATGGGGCCCTTCCAAGGGTGACGGATGGCGTAGCGCCCCTGAAAATTGTTGAAGGAGCCGCGGGACGCCCCCTGCTCCAGCCTCTTCCCGTCGGGGCGAACCTCCCGGCCTCCGGTGATGGGGGGAGCCTCCTGGAAGACGAGATCCTCGCCGAGGGTATCCTTGCCGTAGCGGGCATGGAGTCGGGTGAGCACAAAGCCACCTTGGCCCCGGAACATATCCTCATGAATCTCTTTTCCAGAGAGTACGTCAGCGCCGAGGGTAGTGAAGTCACGAGCAGAGAGGGTAGGTCCTGGGCAGGGGTCACAGGTGGAGGCGTCCCAAGCATACTCGGTGACGACTGCTCTCGGGTTCTTCTCCAGGGTCTGGTCGAAGAGGGCAGCATAAAACGTGGCGAACTGCTCTTTGGTGATCTCGCCCACATCGAGGTTGGTAGG
>JANWXX010000371.1 GCA_025057345.1 Polyangiaceae bacterium
GCGTGAGGCCATCCAGACCTTCCTTGCAAACCCCAGTGTTCCCAGGCACTTGGCCCTGGGTGCGTAACTCCTAATTCCTATGTCGCTGCCAGCGGGCAACGATACGGTGGTTTACGCCTTCCCAATGTCGTTTAACTATGAGGGAACCCGGCCTCTGTCGGCAGTGGCTCACCCGGTACCGGGGGATGAAGAGAATGACACTAGCCCGGCCTACTGGTTCTTTCAGTACAAGGGGGTGGTGGAGGAGAACGCAACGGAGCTTGGCCCCTGGACGGTGACCGAGGAGGAGGGCTCTGGAGCCATCTGGATCTTCCAGTGGCTTGAGTTTGGCTACCGGCGCATGTACGAGATGTATCCGGAGGTGCCGCAGATGTCGGTGGTAACCTTCTGGGAGCCAGGTGTGAAGTTTGCCTGCGGGGCCTGCTTCCACCCACCGGGGCTCGGTAGCCCTCGGGTCGATTTGGGGGGAGGTCAGTATGACTACTACGACACCCGTTTCTCTTTTACTGGGACGGCAGGCACACCGAAGCATTGGCAGCGAAGCTCCATTGGTCACGAGTTCGGCCACTACGTAATGAGCAACTACTCGATTTCCCCAAACGAAGGTGGGCCTCACGGGCTTTCCGACGAGAGCCGCCCCGGGCTGGCTTACAGCGAGGGCTGGGCCACCTTCTTTGGCCAGCGGAACATGTCTGAACTGGACCCGGAGCATTTGGAAAATATCTATTTCTCCGTCGCAGAAGACACTTACTGGTGGTACGACTTGGACAAGGTGGCGACCAGCCAGAGCATCCCTAAGGGGAACCCGGATGGTCCCCTCGATCAGAACATTAGCGAGGCCATCGTGACTTCGATGATGTGGAATCTCTGGGCCCCTCCAGTGGGGAATCTCCCCCACAAAAACCTTGGGGATAAGCCCCTTTTCGATGCACTAACGTCCTCCCGCACCCGGAGTACGGCCCTCAACCGGGGCTACAAGAAGGTTGATTACGTCGACTACGCCGACGGCTTCACTTGCAATTTTGCTGAGTATTCGTCCCAGGTGGATGAGGTGTCGCTGCTGGTGGGCCACCCGTACAAGAGCGCCGAGAAGGTATGTCCGTGATACGCGGGGGATGAGCGGGTCGCCGGGAGGTGGTAAGACATCATCGTGACTCGTTCGCTCCTTGAACTCGCTCAAGCCCATCTTTACGGAAACTACCGCCCCGCTCCATTCGTGCTCTCCCATGGGCGGGGCTGCGAGCTCTTCGACACCGAGGGGCGACGCTACCTGGACATGGCAGCAGGCGTCGCTGTATGCACATTGGGTCATGGTCACCCTCGCTATGTGGCTGCCCTCTGCGAGCAGGTGGCGCGGCTTGGTCATGTGTCCAACTACTTCTACAATGAGCCGAACGTAAGGCTCGCTGTGGAGCTGTGTCGGCGGACAGGTTTTGATCGGGCCTTCTTCTGCAACTCTGGAGCGGAGGCTAACGAGGCCTTGCTTAAGCTGGCAAGGCGCCATTTTCATGCCCAAGGTCAGGCCGAGCGCCATAAAATTCTTGCCTTTGACAACTCGTTCCACGGGCGCACCATGGGTGCTCTGGCGATGACCGGGCAGGCCAAGTATCAGCAGGGTTTTGGACCCGGTGTGGGGGGGGTGGTCCACCTGCCTTTTGGGGATCTACCTGCCGTTGAGGCTACTATCGACGAAACCTTTGCCGCGATCATCGTTGAACCGGTGCAGGGAGAGGGAGGTGTGATCCCTGCGGCTCCGGTATTTCTTCAGGGACTGCGGCGACTGTGTGATGAGCGAGGTGTCCTGCTGCTTATCGACGAGATTCAAACGGGTGTAGGCCGGACTGGCACCTTCCTGGCGCACGAGCAGGCGGGAATCAAGGCCGATGCGATCTCACTGGCAAAGGGGTTGGGAGGGGGGTTCCCTATCGGAGTGATGCTTTGCAGGGAACGCTTGGCAGGTGCGCTGCCTCCGGGAACACACGGATCCACGTTTGGGGGGAATCCGCTGGCTTCAGCAGCAGCACTAGCAGTCCTTGATGTTCTTGATGCGGAAGATCTGACAGGCGGAGCACGGCGCAAGGGGGAGTATCTGAGTGCTCGACTCCGGCGTGCTGTTGAGGAGCATCCAGATGTCTTCGAAGGCGAGCGGGGGCTAGGCTTGATGCGGGGGCTAGTGATGCGCCCTGGGGTCGACGGGCGTGCTGCCCTCGCTCGGGTGCGGGAGCGCGGAGTGCTGTTGACAGTAGCAGGGGAACGTACCCTCCGGTTTACCCCGCCGCTCGTTGTTACCGAAGCCCAGCTTGACGAGGCGATTGACGGGGTCATCGCCGCGCTGTGTGGAGCCTGATGTTGCGTGCGAGGAGCGAGTGTTCCCTGCGCTGGGTGCGGTACCGGGCTTGATGCGCTCCGGGCTGGGCATGTGGCTCACGTTGGTGGGCGCTTTGTGTATTTCTGCGGTCTTCCTTGTCGGCAATGTTATGCCCGCCAAGGGGAGCGAAGCGAGACTTCTCATCGCTCTGCTCGGCGGCCGGCGGTAGCCATCCCCGCTGAAAGCGTCGAGGCCATGCCGATGCCCGAGCGATCGCTACTTGCCCATTCATCCCCTTTGCCGAGGTTTTCCTCTGCGCCCATTCAGCTCTCCCTTCCCTCGGACATCGGGCTCCAGGAGAAGCTACCGGAGGCCGATCCCGGGGAGCTGGATGCACTCCTACTGTTTATGGCTGCTGCCGCGGGGGGTCTCTCCATCGTGCTGGTGCTTCTTGGGACGACCCACACGATTACTGGAGCTCGAGCGTTGGTAGCTGCGGTAGGTGCAGCAGCCCTGGTGGGTCGTGTGGCCGTGGGGCCTCGGGCGGCGGGCGACGGTCCTCGGTGGTTGGTGGCGGGTCCAGGGATCGGGGCAGGGTTGGCACTAGGGGGTTGGGCCCTCCGAGAGTCCTTGGCGTCGGACGCGGCGGTACTGGCTGGGGTACTGGTGCTAGCGACAGCGATCCAGACGGTGCTCCAGCGACGTTTGGCGCAGAAGGCGGCGGCTGAGCGGGCCTGGATCGCCGCTGCATTGGAGCTTCCTGGGCGTCGTGTTGACCGGGAAGATCTCTCCATTGTAGCCGCCCACGAGCTCCGGCCTGGTGAGTTCCTTCGAGTCGAGGCCGGGGAGATCGTACCGGCGGATCTTCAGATCCTTGCGGGTAGTGCGATCGTACTTCCGTGGCTCGGCGCCACTACTCCGGTACGGCGTGGTGGGGGAGACACTGTGATCGCGGGAGCAAGACTGCTCGACGGATCGATTGAAGGAGTTGCCACTTGGACCGGCTACGAGCGCGCTTGGGCGCGGTTGCTTTTGGATCCCAAGCGGGGAGTCGAGGAAGCTTCCAGCCTGGCCGTGCTGGCTAGATCACTTGCATTTCAGGGCTCTCTCGGAGCGGCGCTTCTGACAGCGATGGCCACCTACGCTATGGGAGGAGGTGGTTTTGCGGTACTTCTTTCAGCGCTGGCAGCCTATGGTGCGCTGGCTACCACCGCAGTTGCGACGCTTCCCTGCCTCCATCTTCTCCACGGTGTGCTGGCTGCTGCACGCCATGGTATCAGCTATCGAGACGCTGCTGCCTGGGATGCCGCCGGGCGTGTAGCCTCGGCGATTTTTCTGGCTCGAGGTACCCTCCTACTAGGTGAGCCTGACGTGGTGGAAATCGAGCCTTTCGGTCGCTACGATACCAGGCAGCTCCTCGCCTGGGTGGCGGGAGCAGAGGCACACCAGACACATCCTATCGCCTTGGCAGTCCAGCGGGCCTCCCGCGCCCGAGCTGTCACCCCGGATGCGGTGCGGAGCCCGGTGGTTGTGCCAGGTCTGGGAATCAAATCGATTACCTCCACTGGTCAAACACTGTTGGTCGGAAGCCGGGCGCTGATGCTGGAAGAGCGGGTTTCCATTGCTATGGCTGAGGAGCGCGCTACGGAGCTGGAAGGGCTTGGTCGCACGGTGCTCCTGGTGGCTGTAGGGGGCAGGCTGGCGGGGCTGGTGGCGCTTCAGGACGGGTTGCGCCCCGGAGCACGGGCTTCGGTACAGCATCTGTTGGATAGTGAGATTGAGCCGATTCTGCTGAGCGGTGACTCCCGAGAAACCTGTGAAACCATTGGGCGTTCTCTGGATATCGAGCATATCCGCCCCGAGATCCTTCCTGGGGAGCGTGCCGCGGAGGTACACCGATTGGTGGAGTCTGGGGCGGGAGTTGCTGTCTTCGGTCGTCCAGCCTCGGACGGGCCTGCGCTAGGTGCTGCTACGGTGGCGGTAGCTTTGGAGGCGGCCGGGACTTCTCCCTGCGAGTGGCATGTCAACCTGGTAGGCGATGATATCCGGGATGGAGCTCTGGCACTTACGTTGGCGCACCGGGCTCGCTCTGATGCTCGCTCAGCGCTGGGGCTAGCGATGGCGCCGGGAGTTCTTGGGACATTCGCTATCATCTTCGGGTTGCTACCTCCAGTCTTTGCTCCCCTAGCAGGTCTCTTGGGTGGGTTCTTCGCTGCCACCCACGCCCGCCTACTAGCAGCTCGCCGCCCCGAGCAGCCCCTCACCCCCTGGGATCTTCGCCCTCCCTCGCTTTAACTCTGTGCAAGAGGGTTTCGGAAAGGAACCTTACCTGACTGACCTCCCCTCTCCCCGAAGGGCCGAGGTGGAAGTTGCATCTCAGGGTCGAGAGAACATGGTGAGCATCTGCTCATAGAGATCTGCCTCTCCGAGACGGCCCTGCTGGCGAGCCTGCGCTGCCAGGCGCTGGAGCACCGCCCGCTGGAGGGGGAGGAGGGCACTACGTGTCTCCTCGTTTCCTTCCTCCAGACGGGCACTCAGCAGCGCAAAGAGGTCCATGTCACGGCCAAGTTGCTCCAAGAGCCCTGCGAGTTCCAGCACAACGGTCAGGTTGGTGGGGTCGGCACGCACCTGCTCCGTAAGCTGCTCTGCTCGGGCCTCTGCCTCGGCGTCGCCGCCCTCCCCGGTGTCCAGGTCCAGACCGCCGTGGATGGCCATTCGGGAACCGGGATCGAGAACGGGTGAGGGAGATCGATCCTCCTGGTTGCCTGAGAGCGTGCCTGGGGAGGGACCGGACTTAGGTGTCACCT
>JANWXX010000372.1 GCA_025057345.1 Polyangiaceae bacterium
GCTGGAATGCTGGGGGCGTATGCTCGACGACGACGGGGTGATCTGGCGGGCGCCCAGAACAAGCTGGCCTCGCTGGGCTACATCGACCGGTGGCTGGTGGTCGGGCCCTTCGACAACGAGGGAGGCTCTTCCCTGTTCACCCGCTTCGGACCCGAGGACGATCTGACAGATCCCCTCTCTACCAGCAAAACCTACGAGGGTAAGGAGCGTCCAGCGGTTTGGCGTCCCCTCCCCGAGCCCTCCTCCTTCGGCTGGTTGGATCTAGGCAACGTGGTTCGCCCTGCAGAGAAGGTCTGTGCCTATGCTTCCACCTTTCTCCGGGCCATCTCGTCACGCAAGGATTCTCCCAAGGAAACTCGGGCCACCCTCTGGGTTGGTGCCGCAGGCTCCTTCCGGGCCTTCTGGAATGGAGAAGAGGTTCTGAATGACCCAGATGTGCGATCCCTGGATGTAGACCGCATCGGAACCCAGGTCACCTTGCAGGCTGGCTGGAACCGCCTGACCCTCAAGGTCTGTGGTGATGAGGTGGGACCGATGCTCCAAGTGCGGCTGGGTACCGAGGAGGGAGGGAGCGGACTCCCCTTCGAGAGCAAGAACGATCCTGCGCTGGGGGAGGTAGCCGCCAAGAACAGCAGCGTACGAGCCGAGAGAGCATCGCCCTCTGTCGATCCGGAGGGGAAGATCAGGATCATCGCCAAGGGAGACCCCTATGCCCGTGGTGCCACGGGGCATGCTCCTATACGACGCCTGCCTCCTGCGATGGGGCCGTTGGTGAGTGTAAACCGGTTGCTGGGGGAGAAGAAACCTTCTGCAGCACAGCTGGAAGCGCATGCTCGCTACCTGGCCCAGACCGGAGGTACGCCCCGGGGCCAAAACACTGCCCGCGATCTGGCCATCCGGGCGGCCGAGGCTGAGCCTACGGTGCCCCGCCTGCTGCTGGCTGCGGAGCTGGCGGAGGATCGAAATGCCCGCGCTGCCTGGATCTCCCGTGCTCGCACTCTGAACCCTGTTGGGGAGCAGGAACAGGAGGTACTTTTGGCAGAGGCGCTGCTGGCTCGCTCCGGGACCAACTTCCGGGATGCCACCCCATATTTCGAGAAGATACTCCTTCGGGAACCGGACCATATCGCGGCCACCCTGGGGAAAACCGAGCTGTACGAGGAGGCGGGTCTCCGCCATTCGGCCTTGGCGGTGCTGGCAGAAGCGATCCAGCGTTCGCCTCACTCCGTGGCGCTGCTGCGGACCTACGCACGTCTCCTCCGGGGGGTGGGGAGAACCACGGAGGCGGAAGCGATCGAGCAGCGCTACGCCAACCTCCGCTTCGATGACGTAGGGTACCTGCGCTCCCGGGTGGAGCTTGCGGTGGCTCGTCGTGATGTTTCTGGAGGAACACGCTGGTTGGAGCGTTTGCTAGAACTCGATCCCGAGTCCTTTGGGACCGTGGATTTTGCAGCTCGGGCGTTTCGGTCGCTGGGGCAGAAAGAGCGGGCGGTGGCCTTGCTGGAACGACGTTTGGAAAACGCCCCGGAGGACGTGGATGCATTGCGGGCCCTGGCTGAGCTCCAGGGGGAGGAGGGCAAGGAGGAGGAGCAAACCCGGCTGCTTCGGAGGGTGCTGGCGCTCCAGCCTCAGGCCAAGGATGTTCGGGAATACTTGGAGCACAAACAGCCGCCGAAGATTCGGAGGGACGAGGCTTTTGCCTGGAGCAAGGAGAAGCTGTTGGAACTGGGCAAGCAGCCCGCTCCTCCGGGGGGTTTCTCCAAGCGGACCCTTCGAGATCTCCAGGTAACTACGGTATACCCCAACGGGCTGGCGAGTCGCTTTCACCAGGTAGCATACCAGCCCCTCACCGAGGAGGGAGCTGCTGTCGGGCGCCAGTACTCCTTCACCTACCAGGCAGGCCGAGAAGTGATCGATCTCCGTGCGGCCCGGGTCTACCGAGCTGACGGCAAGGTGGATGAGGCCATCGAAACTGGGGAGAGCGCTGTGGACAACCCAGCCTTGGCCATGTACTCCTCGACCCGGGTCTTCCATGTGCAGATGCCTCGACTCAACGCGGGGGACGTGGTCGAGCTTCGCTACCGCGTCGAGGAAATCACCCCCCGCAACGAGTTTGGTGACACCTTCTCCGAGACCGCCTACCTCCAGGCTACCGAACCTCTCCTCTCCAGTGAGTACGTACTGATCCAGCCCAGCCGCCGAAAGATTTACCTGCGTCTCCCTACCCTTAAGGAGCTCATCCGCGAGGAGAAGGAAGAAGGCGAACTCAAGATTCTCCGGCTGGTGGCTTCCTCGCCTCCTCCTCTGCTTACCGAGCCTCTCGCCCCTCCCTTGAGTGAGCTAGCCGCCAGCGTTGGGGTTTCCACCTTCTCCAGCTGGAACGAAGTAGGTGCTTGGTACTGGGGGCTGAGCAAAGATCAGTTCGACACCGATGAGGAAGTCCGCAAGAAGGTAGCTGAGATCACTCGGGGTAAGACCGAAGAGCTGGAGAAAATCCGGGCTATCTACAGCTATGTGGTCCAGCGCACCCGGTACGTGGCTCTGGAGTTCGGGATTGAGGGCTTCCGGCCCCGACGCTGTGCTCAAACACTGGCTCGCGGTTGGGGGGACTGTAAGGACAAGGCGACAGTTCTCATCACCATGCTACGGGAGCTGGGTATCGAGGCCCACATGGTACTGGTCCGCACAGGGATGCGGGGGGAGGGTCCCTCCGAACCGCCAAGTTACGCCTTCTTTGACCACGCCATCGCCTACGTTCCTAAGTACGGCCTGTTTCTGGATGGTACAGCGGAGTACACCGGCATGAACGAGCTGCCGGCTATGGACCGAGGCGCTTATGGGTTGATTGTGAAGGCCGGGGGGGAAGCCACCCTGATTCGGCTCCCGGAGCCTCCTGCCGAGGCTACGCTCCGCCGCCGTCACATCGAGGTGACCATCCCGGAGAGTGGTCCTTCCACCCTGGAGGCTCGCATCGAAACCACGGGAGCTCTTGCTGCAGAATGGCGCCAGAATTTCCATGCACCTGGCACCCAGCGGGCTCGGGTGGCTGCGGAGCTGGGCGCCCAGTTTGGTGGGCTCTCCCTCGCAGCGGGGCCTCAGGGCCTCGACGTCAGCGATCTGGAGGACATCGAGCAACCTGTGAAAATCCGCTTTCGAGGGAAGTCCTCGGCCATGTCTCGAGCGTTGGGCAGCGATCTAGCCTTCTCCATCGCTCCGCTCACCAGCCTAGTGGCTCGCTATGCCCCCCTCTCCTCCCGTAAGTTGGACGTGAAGCTCCCCTTTGCCTATGGGTTGGATGATGAGTGGGTTGTCAAAATCCCTCCGGGGAACGTGGTCAAGCAGACCCCAGGCGACAAGAACCTCCAGGGCCCCTACGGTCGGCTAGAGCTGAAGACCGAGGTGGCTCCGGGGAAGGCCACGGTGAAGGTGAAGCTTCGGCTAGACAAGACCCGCATACCTCCCACCGAATACGACGCCTTCCGGAAGTTCTGCGAGGAAGTGGACCGTGCTCTAAGTGAGCGTGTCGTCATCGGTGTAAAGCTGTGAGACCCTCCCTCACCGGGGGTTGTCCTCTGCGATCCGGATCGCCGGGTGCCCTCGCAGCTCCTCGGCGCGCTCCCGCCGCAGGAAGAAATGCATGCGTAGCGGGCGAGGATAGCCGTGCCGGGATGGGTCGAGGATGGCCTCGGCCCAAACCCAGCCGAGGGGGTTCCAGCGGGAATCTGGACCCAAAGGGCGTGGACCTTCGTGGAAAGACTCCGGGTTGAAGAACAGGAAGGTCGGGCGGCGCTCCAGGAGGTAGCCGTGGGGAGCAAAACGCTGGTGTCCAGGGCGCGTGCCGATCACGTGGCCATGGTGAGCGATGTGAGCGTCGCAGAGACCCAGAAGATCGAGGTTCGGGATTTGAGCAAAGTAGGGCATCGCTCCTGCGGCTCCCACCGCCATCGTGTCCCCCGGGCGAGCCAGGTCGGCCACCCAGCGGCCCATGGCAGCCCAGCGCAAGGCATACTCCCGAGTCCAGCCGAGCGGTTCAAGGTGGCGAGCGGCGCGCTCAGGTTCCGAGATCTGCAGAGAACGCTCCCCCACCCGAGCCTGATGAAGCCCATGCCCTGCTGCTAGCAACAACCCTAGAACCGCGACCGCCATGGCTCCCCTGGGATGGCGTTGGCGAGCAGTATCCTCCAACGCGGTTAGGGGTCGGAGTGCGGCTGCGAGAAGGGGAGACCAGAGTGGGACAAAGAAGCGGTAAAGGTCGAGGAAGTCGCCGCCAACCCGGAGCACGGTAAGTACCCCCGCCGTCACGGTAAGTCGGAGGGTCCAGAGCGCTGCCACCTGCTCCCGGGAGTTCCCCGGGGCCAGCAATCCAAGAAAGCCTGCCAGGATCAGCACAGGGTTCATCTCCTGCAAGGCAAGCTCACCGTACCGTAGTCCCCGGAACCATAGCTCCTCCGCTGGACCGGTCCACTTTACGTAGAACGTGTTAGGGAGCAGGTGCCCGTAGTAGCTCCAGCGCCAGATTGCATGGGGGAGCACCAGGGCTAGGTAGGCAAGAGTCAGCCGTATCAACGCCCCGCCCACTCCCTGTCGCAGCGCCAGCCCCGCCCACGCCAGGAAAAGTGCGCTAAGGAAGATGGCCCCCTCAGGCCGGGCAAGGGTGGCTAGGCCGAGAGTGGCTCCGGCAAGAAGTGCTTGTCGGTTGCGGTTCGTAGGGTTTGAAGCACGGAACCCTGCAAAGCCAGCGGCGAGCCCGGCCGAGGCCAGGGCCGCGAACACGGAGGTTTCCAAGCCGCCGAGGGACCAGGCCGCAACTGGGGCGGAGCTGGCCAAGAGGGCCAGGAGAGCCACGGAGCCCGGCCAGGAGCGACGCCCGACAAGCCCTCGAAGCAGCGCGAGAGAGGCGGCCAGCAGGGCAATGGCACCGCAAGCTCCTAGAAGGCGAGCCCCTACGGGGGGATCGATGCCAAAGCGGGTCAGTAGGGCAACGGATGCGGTGAAGAGGAAGCTGGTATACCCCTCAACCCGCTCCCCGGGATTGTAGACAGGGGCTCCAGTGGTAGCCCAGGTACGGGCGTAGCGGAGCG
>JANWXX010000373.1 GCA_025057345.1 Polyangiaceae bacterium
GCTTTCGATGCGATCCTCAAGCGTTACTTCCCAGTGGTGATCCTGGCGTTGGTGGCGGTGGCAGCCTACTTCCAGGCCTCCGGGATCACCCAGATCGTGGGGACAGCGCTGGCCGTGGATGACAAGGGGCTGCTAGCGGGGGGGCCTGCGCCGCTGAAGGTTGGGGTAGCAGCCTCGTCCAGCTACCACCAGACGTCTGCGGCGAAGATCATTGAGCGAAATCCATTGGACTCGGTGGTGGGGAATCTGAACCCACCTCTGACGGCATCAGCGACGACGGCAGAGGAAGCGGCACCGCCGCCGCTACCAGCAACGGGGGATCCTTATGGAGCACCGGCGTGCGAGGGGAACCACAAGATCGTGACAACAGCAGTTTCGAGCGATGCGGCTTGGTCCTTCGCACTGCTGTTTGACGGGAGCACGACGAAGATGGTTCGGCAGGGGTCTGATTACGGGGACAAGAAAGTGTGGTTTATCCGATGGGACCGGGTATGGCTCATAGGAGCGAACACCTTCTGCCAGATTGAGATGTTCCCCATGGCGACTCCGGATGGGAGCGCCAAGAGCGGGACACCGGCGGCGAAATCGGCTCCAACGGCGGCACCTCCGCCTCCACCGGGTGCACCTGCTGCGGTTCCGGAAGATATCAAGAAGTCGATCCAGAAGGTGAGTGCCACGGAGTACAACGTAGACCGTTCTGCTATCGACAAGATCCTGGAAAACCAGCAACTTTTGATGAGGTCCGCGAGGATTGTCCCGGAGACGGAGAACGGCAAGACCGTGGGCATCCGGTTGTTCGGGGTTCGCCCAGATTCGCTGCTAGGGCTCATCGGTATCGAGAACGGAGACCGTCTGGAACGGATCAACGGCTTTGACGTAGCCAGCCCGGAGAAGGCACTGGAGGCCTATGCGCGCCTCAGGAGTGCAGACAGGCTGACGGTTCAAGTGAACCGACGAGGTCAACCAACAACCCTCGATTTTCACATCAAGTGAGGGGTTCTGGAGAGTGTGATGCAAGAAGAAAACCTGTTCCGGAAAACGATGAAGCTGACGACGTTGCTCCTCATGGCGTCGGTTCTGTGGGTGGGGTTGGTGACGCTAGGGTCGGTACTGGCAGTCTCTCGGGCGCTTCCGGAGCAAGATGGGCTCACGAAGCCCGCGACGCCGGCACCAAAGCCTGCTAGCTCCGACGGCCCATCTCGCTCGGGGCCCTCCAAGGAAGACCCCCCGACACGGCGACGCAACGGCTAAACAGGAAGGATGATCCGAGGTTCGATGACGCTCTCCCGTTCCAAGCTCTCCGGTTTGCTGGTGGTGTCGGTCGCGCTCCTCGGTGTGGAAGGTGGCCTCGCGCAGAACGGACGCCCACCAGCTCCGATCATCCGGACGCCTCTGGTGGTCGGGAAGGGTAAAACCCCGATCGGCCTCTCCTCGGGCGCTGCGACGGGCACGGCCAGTGCGACCGGAACCGGCTCGTTCCCCACGGCCGTACCACCGCCACCTCCTCCGCCATCGCCGTTTCGGGCAGCCCAGGGGGGAGATGCGACACCTACGACACCAGATGCGGCGATGCAGAAGCTCCCCCCGGGCAACGTTACCATTGGCTTCCAGGAGGCCGACCTACCGGATCTGGTCAACTGGATCGGCGGGCTTACCGGACGGCGTTTCATCTACGGGAGCAAGGTGCGGCAAATCAAGGTTTCTTTGTACTCGCCGCAGCCCGTTTCGGTGGCGGAAGCTTATCGAGCATTCTTGGTGGCGTTGGAGACGAACGGGCTCACGGTGGTGCCCCATGGTCGGTTCCTCAAGATTGTGGATTCAGCAGGCGTGGTGACGCAGGAGACGCCCATCTACACGCCAGGACAGCCGGTGCCTCCGGAGGATCGCTACATAACGAGGCTCTACCGTCTGCAGAATGTTTCCTCGGAGGATGTGAGCCAACTGCTGACGAAGTTCAAGTCGAAGGAGGGGGATATCTCGACCTATGCGCCGGGGAACCTTCTTATCCTTACGGACACGGGGTCAAACATCCGCAGGATGCTCCGAATCGTTGAGGAGATCGACGTAGGGAAGGCAGGGGATCAGCTCTGGGTGGAGCCTATCCACTACGGAACTGCGAGCGACATGGCCACGCGGCTCAACGATATCTTTGACATCAAACCAACGACCGGGGGAGGCAGCAAAGCAGGGGGGGCGGGCTCCTCTCCGCGTACTACTAAGATTATCGCTGATGACCGGACCAACTCGCTCATCATCGTTGCCCCGGAGGACTCATACCTGCGGATCTTGGAGGTGATCAAACGTTTGGACGTACCGATGTCCGGGGAGGGTGAGATCCATGTGCTACCGCTCCAGCATGCAATGGCAGAGGAGCTAGCACCGGTGCTCAACCAGATCATTGGTGGGATCGGTGGCCCGGCAGGGGGGCAGCGGGGGGCAGCAGGTCGGTCGGGGGCGGCGTCAGCGGGGACCGGGGCAGCAGGACAGCTACCTCAGGGAATCTTGGAAGGTGGTGTTCGGATCAACGCAGACAAGGCGACCAACAGTGTGATCATCACTGCATCGCTTCGGGATTACGCGCAGATTCGCCAGGTCATCGACAAGCTGGACCGGCCTCGGAGGCAGGTGTTCATTGAGGCAGTCATCATGGACATCTCCGTGGCCCATACCAACCGGCTTGGGCTCAACTTCCATGCGGGTGCAGCGCCGGACTTGGGGGGGCCGTCGAACAGCCTGGTTTATGGGGGGTTCAACCCGCTCAGCACCATCCTGCTGCCGCAGGCCGACCAGCTCCAAGGTCTGGCACTCGGGGTTCGAGGTCCAGGTCTGGATGGGACAAGCAACCTCCTTGGAACTGGTCTCTCGGTGCCTGCCTTTGGCCTGGTACTCAATGCGCTGGCCACCAGCGGCGATGCCAATGTACTGGCAACGCCTCATATCATTGCCACGGATAATGTGCCTGCCGAGATCAACGTAGGGGAGAACATCCCGCTGCAGACCAACCTGGGGGGGCTGCCGGGGCTCGGGGCGTTGGGGGGTCAGGCAGCGGGAGTCCTCGGCGGGCTCGGTGCTCTCGGTGGGCTCGGCGCTTTCGGTGCGTTCGGCGCTGCCCCCCGTCAGGATGTTGGCACTAAGATCAAAGTGACCCCCCATATGAACGACTCGAACCAGATCCGCCTGGAGCTCCAGGAGGAGATCTCGGAGCAGGGAGCCACTACCGGGGCATTGGGGGTCGTCTCCATCACCAAGCGCAATGCCAACACCAGCGTCGTCGTCCAGGATCAACAGACGGTGGTGATCGGTGGTCTGATGCGGGATAGCTATACCAATTCCCGTACCAAAATCCCTATCCTGGGGGATATCCCGCTGCTGGGCGCGTTCTTCCGGCGGACCGAAACCACCAAGCGTAAGACGAATCTCCTTTTGGTACTCACCCCGTACGTGATCCGAGACCAGAACGACCTGCGGGTGGTGTTTGAGAGGAAGATGCAAGAACGCCAAGAATTCCTCGACCGTTACTTTGTCTTCTCGGATCAGACCCCCTACGAGCCTCCCAAGGATTTCTCTCGGCTCAATGGGCTGCTGGAGGAGATCCGCCAATCCTTTCTCGACCTGGATGAACGCAAGCGGTTGGCAGAGTCGACACGGCCTCGGGAGAAGAAGACACACGAGCCTGGGCAACCGCTCCAGATGCCTGCAATCGTTCGGGAGACTACCGGCGGACCAAGGGCTGCAACTTCGACGACCCCAGCTCCGGCAACGCCTGCTGCATCGGTCCCAACGACCCCCACGACCCCACCCAAGCCTGTTCAGCTCAACCCGGGGCTCCGATCAGTTCCATCGCGGACGGAGTAAGACGATGGCGATGCAGGGGGTTGACTTCCTTGGAGAGGTGCTGCTACGGCGAGGTGTTCTGTCGCCGGAGCGGCTGGATGCGGTGTATGCCGTTCAAAAGGAGCGAGGGGGAGACCTGCGGGATCTGGTCGTCAATACCCATGCAGCGGAGGAGGCGGCGGTAGCGCAAGCGCTGGCGGATGAGGCAGGACTTCCCTACCTTGAGAAAATCGACGTGGACGCGATCCCGGCATCGGTGGCCAGTCGGCTACCTATCGCCTACGCCAAACAACATCGTTTGTTGGTTCTGGATGAGCCGGGGGATCAGGTCAAGATTGCGGTGGCCGATCCGTTCGACCTCCATGCCATTGATGATGTACGGGCGCTCTTTGGTTGCCCCGTGCAGGTATTTGTGGCGAGTGGAGATCGGCTGTTTGAGGCAATTAACCGAGTGTATGAGCGGGCGGAGCAGGGGGGCGGAGACCTCCAGGCCAACCAGGCCGCCGAGGAGGAGCAAGACGACGAGGATGACCTACTTCATGCGGGGGATGATGAGGCACCGATCATCCGCTGGGTAAACAAGTTGTTCTTCCAGGCGTTGAAGGACCGCGCGAGCGACATCCACATTGAGCCGTACGAACGAGATCTTCTGGTCAGGTTCCGCATTGACGGTGTGCTGTATGACATCCTCTCTCCTCCGAAGCGCTTTCAGCCAATCATCATTTCCCGTATCAAGGTCATGGCAGGCCTCAACATCGCGGAAAAACGCCTGCCCCAGGACGGGCGTATCCGCATCCGGCTTGCCGGAAAGGACATCGATATTCGCGTCTCGATCGTACCTACCGCTCATGGCGAGCGCGTGGTGATGCGTCTGCTTGACCGAGCGAGCACGCTGCTTCAACTTGAAGAATTAGGTCTGACCGGCAACAAGCTGGACACCGTTAACCGCCTTATCCGACAGAGTCACGGAATTATTTTGGTTACAGGCCCCACGGGCAGCGGAAAAACCACAACGCTTTACGCATGCCTGGCAAAGATCAACACTACGGACAAGAACATCATAACTATCGAGGATCCAATCGAATACCAACTGCACGGGATTGGCCAAATTCAGGTCAACCCGAAGATCGACCTGACGTTTGCCAACGGCCTGCGCTCCATTCTGCGCCAGGATCCCGACGTAATCATGGTTGGCGAAATCCGCGATACC
>JANWXX010000374.1 GCA_025057345.1 Polyangiaceae bacterium
AGCACTCCAGGGAAGGAAATAAGGGAGAAGCCTGCTGTGGTTGAAGGGAGAGAGAAAGTTCGCCAAGAAGATAGGAGCGGAGTCGAGCTAGGGGTTGAGGATCTTCCCTTGCCGTCTGGAGGGGAGGTTCCAGAGGGGCAGGGATTGCTGGAGGTGATGGCTGGGCAGCGGGATGAAGTTCTGGTGGATCACCGAGAAGTGGGTCGGGGGCCTGAGGTTCAACTGGTGTTGGCACCTGGGGTCCATGAGCTATGCGTTCGGCGCAAGGGAGAGGAACAACCGCTCACGGTGATGGTACGTGCGGGGCGAAGAACGAAGGTGGACATGAGAGGTCCGTGGCGAAGGTAACGAGCATACTGGGGGGGATTCTGGGGGTGGTAGGGGTTCTGGGGTGCTGTTCCCCCCAGGATGGGCCTTCGCAGGCCAATCGACTGAACTCTCGGGAACCCGTACTCCAGGAGCGGGAGAAGAGCAGGCGTTCAATCGATCTGATCGAAATGCTCCCCCGCTGTGAGGTACGTCATCGGGGGATCTTCCTGGATCTGGGGACACCCTCGGTAGATAGCCTGGCTGGGTGGAGGCTGGGGCCCGAGCCCAATCCCTCCGTGGAGCGGGAAGGAGCGAATTGGTTGCAGGTTTCCTCCCACACCCTCACGTACCGTTTTGTGCTTCAAGAGCCTCAATCCATTTTCTTTTCTGCAAGAATTAAGAGCTTGTCGGGCAAGCATGTGGCACTGTTCTTGGATGGTAAGGGAGCTGGGTTCCTTCCGGTGACGCGGGGGCAGAGTCGGGTAAGCAGTTCGGCGGTGCTCTCCACTCCGGTGGCCGCTGGGAGCCACACCCTGACACTTCGTTTCGCTGGGGCCTCGCGAGAGCAGGCTGGGCCGCTGGCGGAGGTAGACTGGATTCGGGTGGGGTTTTCGGATGAGGATCCTTCCCTATTTGCAGCTCCTACCCATGGAGATGTGCTTCAGAATCTAGCTTCGCTTGGAGATCAGGCTCACCGTCCTTTGGCCTTGCGGGTACCCTCGACCCTCCGTTGTTTTCTAGCGATCCCGGGGAACGCACGGTTTCAAGCGTCCTTGGCGTTGCTGGGGAGTGGGGAAGGAGAAGTGGAGGTGCGGCTTTGGGAGGAAGATCAACCTGTGCAGGTACTCAAGACCAGCCGTGTGCTTGGCTCAGAGAAACCTATGTGGACCGAGCTGGATCTGCCCCTGCACGATCATGGAGGGAAGCTGGCTACCTTGGAGGTAAACGCCAGCCACGGGGGGCCAGGGAGTCGGCTTCTGCTCGGGGATCCAAGGATCCTGAGGGGAGGAGCTCCTGCATCGCGAGTTCCCCGGGCCCGAGCGGTGGTGGTGGTGGTGGTATCTTCGCTCAATCCAGAGCGGTTGCCTCCCTGGGCTCCCGAGCGTCCGCTTCCGACCTTTGATGCCTTGGCGCGGGAGGGCGTAATCTTCGAGAGGTATCGGGTGCCCAGCTCGGTGGTAGGGGCTGTGATGGCCTCGTTGATGACTGGATTGACTCCTAGGCAACACACCGTAGAGGACGGGTTCACCCGGATCCCCGAGACGCTTCCAACGTTGGCTACACTGGCCCGGGATGCTTCGGTGCTCACGGCGATGTTCTCGGTACATCCGGCAACCTCCGGGGCCTTCGGATTTGCTCGGGGTTGGGATCGTTTTGTCTTTCACTCCCCCGTCAGTCCAGCTCTGGGTACTCGCCCCATCGAAGATCTGATCTCCTGGCTCGGAGAACGTGGAGCACGTGCGCCCAAAGGATTGTTGGCGGTGGTCCACACAAGGGGAATTCACCCTCCTTTCGACTACACCCCCGGTGAATTTGCCCAACTGCCCCCCCATCCCGAGCAGGAATATTCGGGGGTCTTGGATCCAAGACGCGCCGGGCAGACCCTAGAGCGGCTACGGCGGAAAAAGAAAGGCTCACCGCAGCGATGGAGCGACGTCGACAATGTGCGCCTGAACGCAGCGATGGATGGTGCCCTCATTCAGACGGATCGAAGTCTCTCCAATTTGATTGATGCATTGCGCAAGAACGGTTTGTGGAAGGATACATTGTTGGTAGTGACCTCGGACGTGGCTGGAGCGACTGACCCGTCGGTCTTGCCGTTTGCATCGGTGCAAGAGCTAACGGAAGAGGTCTTGCGAGTCCCACTTTATGTGAGGTTTCCCGGGGGGGGTCATGGGGGGGAGCGGGTTCAGGTTCCAGTAAGCACCATGGATCTGACCGCTACGGTGCTGCTAGCGTTGGGATTGGATGCAGCCGTACCGGTAGGAGGGGAAGATCTGTTTGCGCAGGTGGAGCAGGGGGGGTTCCCTACGGAACGAGCGCAAGTGGCGTCACTGGGAGAGAAGGTGGCGGTGCGCTGGGGCAACTGGAGGCTTGTGGCACGGGATGGGGTGGCACCACACCTCTGTGAGGTGACCGTGGACCCTCGTTGTGAGCACAATCGTGCGGAGCGGATGCCTGAGTTGACGCAGGCTCTATGGAGACAAGCCTATGAGTATGAGCAACAGGGGCGTCCTCCTGCGTTTCAGCGACCTAAGCGGGAGCCTGCGACGCTGGATCCAGAGACTTCAGCTGCCCTCAACGTGTGGGGAAATTGAGGGAGAAATCTGCTGACCGCGTTCGAGGCGGAGCGAGGTAGCACCTAGGAGGGTGCCGAGCTCTAGGTCGTGGGCGATGATGGCGACGATGGCCCCGCGCTCAGCTTCTTCTCGGATGATTCGAACGAGGAGGGTGATTCCCTCGCGGTCAAGACCCGTGGTGGGTTCATCCAGAAGGAGGAGGGAGGGACGAGAGAGAAGAGCCCGAGCGATGGCGATACGTTGGCGCTGGCCGCGGCTCATGGTGCGTACAGGACGGCGAGCGAAGGAGCCGAGATGGAGGCGATCGGTAAGGGGATCGAGAGCTTCTGGGGTGAGTCCATGAAGGCGGGCGCTCCAGGTAAGGTTCTCGATACCAGAGAGGTCGGGATAGACTAGGGACTCGTGGCTGAGCCAGCCAATGTGAGGACGAGCCAGCTCGGGAGAAGACCCGAAGGGGTGCCAGAGGATCTGTCCGGTGGTTGGGCGAATGGCGGTGCTCAGCAGGCCTAGAAGGGTGCTTTTTCCGGAGCCATTGGGGCCTTCGATCAGGGTGATGGTGTGGGGCAAGAAGGTGGCTGAGATGCCCCGAAGTGCGGGGGTTGCGCCGTAGATTCGGCTTACGCGGAGCACTTCGACCTGACGGATCATCACGCCTTGGCGATCGGTCGGGCTTCGGTCTTGTCCGCCTTGCTCACCTTGCCGGTTTTGCTGACCTTATCATCCTTGTCGTCCTCGCCCTCTCCCTCGATGTTGCTCTCTTTGCGAATGATGTTGTGCTTTGCGAGGATCTGGGCCTCGATTTTATCGAGGAGTTTGGGGTTTTGTTCGAGCATGGCCTTTACGTTCTCCCGGCCCTGACCGATGCGTTCGTTGTTGTAGCTGAACCAGGCACCGCTTTTCTCGACGATCCCCTCCTCGGTGGCTAGGTCGAGTACATCACCCGCTCGACTAATGCCTTGGCCATACATGATGTCGAACTCGATTTCCCGGAAGGGAGGAGAGAGTTTGTTCTTGACGACCTTGACACGGGTGCGGCTTCCGATGACTGCTGGGTCTTTCTTGTCGTTGCCAGGGCCGGCAGCGTCTTTGATGCCACCGATGCGGCGGACGTCCAAACGCACGCTGGCGTAGAACTTGAGAGCGTTGCCGCCGGTGGTTGTCTCGGGAGAACCGAACATGACTCCGATCTTCATGCGGATTTGGTTGATGAAGAACATGAGGCAGTTGGAGCGAGCCACATTGCCCGTGAGCTTACGGAGCGCCTGGCTCATCAACCGGGCATGGAGTCCCACATGATTGTCCCCCATATCACCCTCGATTTCGGCCTTGGGGACTAGCGCTGCTACGGAATCCACCACCACGACATCCACTGCTCCAGAGCGCACGAGGGTATCCGCGATCTCCAGTGCCTGCTCACCGTGATCTGGCTGGGAGAGGAGTAGCTCTTCTGTTTTGACTCCGAGTTTTTTGGCGTAGTTGATGTCCAGCGCATGCTCGGCATCAATGAAGGCAGCGGTGCCGCCGGCCCGCTGCACATTGGCGATGGCATGGAGCGTCAATGTGGTCTTGCCACTGGACTCCGGGCCGTAGATCTCCACGATACGGCCTCGCGGATACCCTCCCACTCCCAGCGCCAGGTCGAGGCTGATGGACCCCGAAGGCACGACCTCTACATCTCCGTGGAGCTTCTCCCCATCCTTGAGGCGCATGATCGCCCCCTTCCCGAAATCTTTTTCGATGGAGGCGATCGCGAGCTCAAGCGCCTTGGTCCTGTTCTTTTCGTCCATGGTGGTCATCTCTCCTGCCAGTGAAGCACACTGGTAGTCCACCCCCTCTTCTTCAGCAAGGCTGGGCCATGTCACAGAATGTCCTCCTCTCCCCTCTGCGGTGGTGTTGGTTGATGGTGGGGGTGTTGGCGATGGGCTGTGGGGAGGAGAAGAAACCAATCGTCGGGAAATCTGCGTCAGAGAAGCAGGTGGCTGGGAGGGAGAGTCCTTCGGCGAGGAGTCCGGCGCTGGTGGTGGAGCAACCAGGGAATCCAGAGCTGGAGCTGGTGGATCCTCCTCCTCCGGCGGGGGATCTCGCGGCAGAGATCGAGGCGTTCACAGATCTGAAAAGCTGTGCTCTGCGGCATCGGCTCGGAGATCCGATCGTGGCGGACGCGGTGGAGGCGCTGGGCTACGACCGGTTGGCTACGGACGCCTGTCGAGGAATCGAGGCGCTCAAGAGGAGGGATGGAGGGCCCTGTCGGGAGGTGCTGTCGAGTGCGTTGCGACGTCACTGCGAGGCACAGGTCGCTATGTACACGGGCCAACCGGAGCTTTGTCCGCTGACGGGGCGAGTGCTAGGGGTGGCAGAGCGGGAGCCGTTGTGCTTGGCAGCTGCAAGGCGAGACGTGAGACCCTGTGCGGCGCTGGTAGGGATGGA
>JANWXX010000375.1 GCA_025057345.1 Polyangiaceae bacterium
GGTGGTGGGGGGGGGGGGGGTTGTGTGTTCTCGGGGGCTCCCCCTTTTTTTTTGGGGGGGGGGGGGGGGGGGGGGGGGGGTGGGGTGGATTCGAGGAGCAGCCCACGGCCATCATCCAGGCTGCTATCCCTCCCCGGAGCAGGGATCGATCGCATGGAGGAATGGGAGGCTACCTGTCGCCCTCCCGAGGGTACGGAGGCGGCAGGGGAGCTCAGGCGCCGCCGGTGGAGGGGACCGTCTGGGGCGGTGCAGCGTTGACGATCAGGCACTTGACGGTGAGGGCATGCTGGGGAGGCTTGGCGTGAGCCTGCTGAGCGCGGAGGCCCGAGAGCAGCCCGTCGGCGGTGGCCTGGATCTCCTGGGCGCCCTTGGCGGTGACCGGCTGGCCGCTGGCCTCGACGACGCCTTGGGTCTGGACCACGGCCTGATCGGTGACACCCTGGGGGAAGGAGAGGCCAATGGAGATCACCAGGCGGATGCTGCCGCCGGGGAGGACCCCGAAGGTGAGGGGCTTTCGGGCCAGGGGGCCGCAGAGCCCCTGGGAGCCCTGGCCGTTGTGGATGCCGTAGGTGGCCTGGGCCCAGGGCGGGATCTGCACCGTGGCGCGGTCGTCGCCCTTGCCGGGTTGCTGGGTGATCTGGATACATTGGCGGGCCACCGGATCGAATTCGAAGCCGGTGGGGCAGGTGGGGAGCTTGGCGCAGGCGTGGGTGTTCGGGTCGAAGTACTCGTCACGGGTGCAGCTCTGCTCCACTGGGACGCAGGAGCCCTGGCCTTGGTGAATCACCAGCACAGTGCCCTGGGCGCAGGCCAGCGTCTGCCCTGGTCCGACGCCGGCCTGCTTGTCGATGGTGCTCTTGGGGATGCACATCTCCGTCTCCTGCTCGAGGATGTCGCCGGGACGGCACTGGATGGGTTCACACCCCCTGGGCCCCCAAAAGGCGCCCTTCCCGCAGTACTGCTTGGCCTCGAACGGCGTGAGGCATCCGCTGCCGACGGCGATGCGGTTGGGCTCGCAGACGCAGGTCTTCCGCTGGTCGTTGAAGACCTGGCCGTGGCCGCAGGTGGAGACCTCGCAGCGGCCGTTGACCTCGACCAGGCAGAGGCCCGGGGGGCATCCGGCGAGGAGCGATGCCGCGAGCAGCGATAGGCCGAGAGCGAAGGCGCGGAGCGAGGCGGGGAGGCGCAAGATCATTCGACGGTGACGGTCTTGGCGAGGTTGCGGGGCTGATCGACGTCGGTGCCCTTGAGATCGGCGGCGTAGTAGGCCAGGAGCTGGAGGGGGAGCACCGAGAGCAGCGGCAGCACCTCGTCGCGGACTTGGGGCAGCAGGAAGAGGTACTGGGCCAGGTCCGCCACCTGGTCGTCGCCCTCGGTGGCGATGGCGAACACCTGCCCCTCCCGGGCCCGGACCTCCTGGACATTGCTCAGCGTCTTCTCGTAGTGGGCGTCCCTCGGACAGACGACCACCACCGGCATGCTGGCGTCGATCAGAGCGATAGGGCCGTGCTTCATCTCTCCGGCAGCGTAGCCCTCCGCGTGGATGTAGGAGATCTCCTTGAGCTTGAGGGCCCCCTCCAGGGCGATGGGGAAGCCCAGGCCGCGCCCCAGGAACAGCATGTCCTTGGTCTGGTAGAGCTGCTTGGCCGCTGACCGGATGTAGGGCGCCTGGGCCAGGATCCGGCGCATGTGTTGGGGGGTTTCAACCAATGCCTGGAGCAGCGCTCGTCCCCGGGTCTCGTCGAGGGTGCCGCGGCGGCGGCCCAGGTAGACCGCCACCAGGAGGAGCGCCGCGAGTTGGGCGGTGAAGCACTTGGTGGAGGCGACGCCGATCTCTGGACCTGCATGGGTGTAGAGGGCTCCGTTGCTGGCCCGGGGGATGGCGCTGTCCAGCACGTTGGCGACCGCGAGCACCTTGGCACCTTGCTCGCGGGCGGCCTTGACCGCAGCCAGAGTGTCGATAGTTTCACCGGACTGGCTCACAGCGATGACCAGGTCGCTCTCAAAGAAGACTGGCTCCCGGTAGCGTACCTCGCTGGCGAGTTCGACCACTGCGGGGACGCGGGCAAGCTGCTCGATCCAGTAGCGCCCTGCGAGGGCTGCATGGGCGCTGGTACCGCAGGCCACAAGGTAGACCCGACCCAGAGATCGGGCAGTTTCGGGGGGAATGCCAATCTCGTCCGGGACCACGTCGCCGGCCACCAGATCCACACGGCCTCGGAGGGTGTCCTCGATGACCCTGGGTTGCTCGTGGATCTCCTTGAGCATGAAGTGCTTGTAGCCTCCACGCTCGGCCATGACCGGAGACCAGTCAATCTGGCGGACTGGGCGCTGGACGGGCTTGCCGTCATTCTCGATTCGGACTCCATCGGTGGTGAGTTCGGCAAGGTCACCTTCTTCGAGAAAGACCATGCGGCGGGTGTGGGCCAGGAGCGCGGGGATGTCGCTACCGCAGAGGGTCTCCCCCTGTCCGAGGCCGACCACCAGAGGGGAGCCGCTCTTGGCAACGACAAGGCGGTCAGGGGTGTCGTCGGCGATCACGGCGATGGCGTAGGCGCCCCGAACTTGGGTGAGAGCCTCGCGGACGGCGTCCAGCAGGGGGCGTCCCTGGCGCTTGGAGCGGGCGATAAGGTGGGAAACGATCTCCGTGTCGGTGTCACTGGAGAAGCGAACGCTCTCCTTTTCGAGAACCTGGCGGAGCGCCAAGTGGTTCTCGATAATGCCGTTGTGGACAACAGCGACGCCATCGACGACATGAGGGTGGGCATTGGTTTCGCTGGGGCGTCCATGGGTGGCCCAGCGGGTGTGGCCAATCCCGAGGCGTCCCGACAGCGGGGTCTTCTTCTCTAGCTCACCCAGGTTGGCCAATTTGCCCACGGCCCGCAGAAGCTGGATCTTCTTGCCGTCGTGGATGGCAAGCCCTGCGCTGTCATAGCCCCGGTATTCGAGCTTCCGGAGGCCATCGAGGAGGAGAGGGGTGGCCGACTGGGGGCCAATGTAACCGACAATACCGCACATGTTGCCTCGCTCTGTTCTCCTCTACAGGGTGCGCCCAGGGAGGGAAACTTTCAGGAGTTCGCCTCGGATCCGGCTGCGAAGACCACCTCGTGGGTGATGCGTACCGAGGGTTCGAGCATCTTTGAAACCGAGCAGTACTTCTCCGCAGAGAGCGCGACAGCGCGGCGGGCCTTGTTCTCAGCCACGGGGCCCCGGACGATGAAGCGCAAGTGAATGTCCGTGAACACGGCAGGGATGGCGTCCGCGCGCTTGCCCTCGACCTGGATGTCCAGGCCCTCCAGCGGCTCCCGTTGCTGTGCGAGGATCTTCACCACATCGACAGCGCTGCATCCGGCAAGGGAGGCCAGTAGCGTCTCCATGGGGCGCATTCCTTGGTCGGAACCGCCAAGGTCCGGGGGGCCGTCCATGCGGAGGAAAGCTCCAGAGGGGTTCCGGGCCTCGAAGCTCATGGGGCCTATGCGGGTGACGGTGATTTTCATGAAACCTCCTGGCGAAAGAGGTCGCTGGACAGGTAGCGGTCACCGCGGTCGCAGATGATGACGGCGATGACCCCCTCGTTGAGTTCCCGAGCGATCTGGAGGGCGACCCAGGTGGCCCCGCCGGCGGACACCCCGCAGAACACGCCCTCCTCGCGAGCCAGGCGCCGTGTGGTTTCCTCAGCATCATGCTGGGTGACGTCGACGATACGATCGACTCGGGACGGTTCGTAGATCTTCGGCAAATACTCCTTGGGCCAGCGGCGGATCCCAGGGATCTTGGCCCCATCGGCGGGCTGGGCTCCAACGATGGTTACATGGGGAGACTGCTCCTTGAGGAAGCGAGAAACTCCCATGATGGTGCCGGTAGTACCCATGGAGGAAACGAAGTGGGTGAGCGTGCCCTTGGTATCACGCCAGAGTTCCGGGCCGGTGCCTCGGTAGTGGGCTCTCCAGTTGTCCGGGTTGGAGAACTGATCCAGCATGACGGCTTCGCCCCGGGCAACTTTCTCCCGGGCATAATCGATGGCCGCCTCCATACTCCCCTCAGCAGGCGTTAGCGTGACTTTGGCCCCGAAAGCCCGCATGGTCCAAACCCGCTCGGCAGTAGAGTTCTCGGGCATCACCAGTTCCAGCTCGTAGCCCTTGGCGCAGGCGATCATCGCTAGGGCGATGCCGGTGTTGCCGCTGGTGGGCTCGATGAGCCGGACCCCGGGGCGCAGCTCGCCCCGGGCCTCGGCGCCCTCAATCATGGACAGGGCAGGGCGATCCTTGACGCTACCGCCGGGGTTGTGGCTCTCCATCTTCGCTAGGAGGCGCACTCGGGGGTTGGGGCAGATGCGTCGCAGCTCGATAAGGGGGGTGTTTCCGACCAGATCCGAGATCTTCATCGCCGATATTATTCCTCGTCCTTGCTGAGCGCGGCGAGGACGGAGAAATCTTCCAGGGTGGATAGGTCGCCGGTGGCCTGGCGCCCGGCGGCGACCTCCTTGAGCAGGCGGCGCATGATCTTGCCGCTGCGGGTCTTGGGTAGGGCATCGGTGAAGCGGATGTCATCCGGGACGGCAAATTTCCCAATCTCTCGGGCGACCTGCTCCTTGAGGGCAGTGCGCAGCTCACGAGAAGGTTGGTGCCCCATCTTCAGGGTCACAAACACGACGAGTGCTTGCCCCTTGAGTTCGTCCGGGCGTCCCACTGCGGCAGCCTCTGCCACCGCAGGAAAGGAAACTACGGCGCTCTCAATTTCCGCAGTACCAACCCGGTGTCCGGCGACGTTAAGAACGTCGTCGATACGGCCCACTACCCAGAAGTATCCGTCCTCGTCCCGGCGTGCACCATCTCCGGTGAGGTAGACCCCTGGAATCTCGGAGAAATACTGCTTGCGGAAGCGTTCATCGTCGCCCCATACGGTGCGAAGCATGGAGGGCCAAGGGCGCCGGAGGATCAACAACCCACCCTCGTTGGGGGCGCATTCGACGCCATCCTTCTTGACGACAGCAGGTTCAACGCCAAAGAGGGG
>JANWXX010000376.1 GCA_025057345.1 Polyangiaceae bacterium
GTCCAGTCCTTTCCTTGTTCGGAAAGCAGGCGTTGCAAACAGGGAATTAGATGGGAAAGGAGGAGGAACGTACGGAAGGAAACCACGAACAACTCGTCGTCAGGGAGAAACCATCGGGAAAGGTCGTGGGGCCAAGCGGGAGTGACCTCATCGGGCCAGGGAGGCCAACGGGCAGGTTCCGGGGAAGGAACGACGAGGGAGACGGCAGGGTCGGCCATGAGGGAGGACGGTAGCAGCGCTCCCCTCTCCTCGTCGAGGCGCCTTGCTCCCCCTCGTCCCCGTTCCAGTCCTTGTGCTCGTCCCTGTGGCCGTGCTTGTGTCTGCGCTCGTCCTCGTGGTGATTCGGGCAGTGCGATGACGAAAGGCGTGCTCCTCATGTGGGCCAGTGCTTGCTCCGCTTGAGGTGAGAGCGAAGATCGCGGAGGGCAGGGAGGTCGAGGGAGTCTAGACCGAAGGAATGACGGTGGGCTCTAGGATCGATTCGGTTGGCCTTCCGTTTAGGGCTGCCAACTCATATGGTGTGCTGATGAAGCGGATCATCCTTGGCGACAACGCTGTCGTGCTGCCCACACTCCCCAGAGGCTTCGCAAGGCTTGCTTACATAGACCCGCCTTTCAACACTGGCAAGATACAGAAGCGCGACCGGATGCGTGTGACAAGCACGGATGCCGAGGGAGTCCGTACAGGGTTTGGGGGTCGTCGGTACGAAGTTCAGAAGATTGCAAGTGGCTCTTATACAGATTCGTTCGACGATTTTCAAGCGTTCTTGCTCCCCAGAATCGAAGCGGCCATTCCATGCCTGACTCCAGATGCATCCCTTTTCGTTCACCTTGACTACCACGAGGTTCACTACGTCAAGGTCGCGCTAGATCGTTTGCTTGGGCGGGAGCACTTTATGAATGAGATCATCTGGGCCTACGACTATGGGGCTCGCTCCAAGAATCGGTGGCCTGCCAAGCACGACAATATCCTTTGGTATGTCATGAATCCAGACGACTATGTGTTCAACTTCGATGATATGGATCGTATCCCGTACATGGCCCCAGGCCTTGTCACGAAGGAGAAGGCGGAAAAAGGCAAGACTCCGACGGATGTATGGTGGCATACGATCGTGCCAACGAATGGTCGAGAGAAGACAGGATATCCAACGCAGAAGCCACTGGGAATCCTAAACCGAATCGTCAAAATTCACTCGTTGCCCGGGGACACGGTGCTCGACTTCTTTGCAGGTAGCGGCACGACAGGCGAGGCGGCGGCCAGACAGGGACGGGGATTCGTTCTGATCGACCAGAACCCCGCGGCGGTAACTATTGCGCGTCAACGGCTCGCAGAATTCCGACCGGAATGCATAGGTTTCGTAGCTGGCCCGCAAGGCGAGCGACTTCCGCCCACGGACAGGGGCGACGATGGTGTGAGCCGGCAAGAGGTGTTGCCTCAGTTGCGGTGATGCATGTTGGATCCTCTCCGGCTGAGGCTGCGACCGCGGCCTCGACATGGATGAGAAGCTGATGGTTTACTTGCCGCCATGGATCTTGCGCCGTCGTCGCTTCTCTTGGGGCGATTTGCCTCTGCTCTTGACCTTGCTAGGAACCTCCGAGCCCAGGCCCTTGATCTGGTGGAGGGACTCCAGCGCCCGGGCTACCGGGAGGCTGTCGCGCAGGAGCTCCGTGTCGCAACTCGGGTGCTACCTAGGCTACTCCCCTGGTTCCTGCGGGCGCGCCCTGAGGGGGAGGCTACGCTGCTCGCGGTGGCCCGGGATCATGCAGATCGGAACCCTCACGGGCTTGCCGTCGAGATGGAGGACGAGCGGCTCACTTGGCATCAGCTCGTGGAGCAAGCGGCTTGCGTTGCCAGGGTACTCCGAGCGCATGGCGTGCGGCCGGGGGACACCCTTGCCCTGCTCGGACCCAACAGCCCAATGTACGTGACGATCCAGCTTGGAGCTACCCATCTTGGTGCAGTAACTGCGCTGATCAACACCCACCTGACCGGTGAACCATTGGCTCATGCACTCCGAAGCTCTCGGGGGAAGTTGCTCCTAGTCCACCGACGCCTTGAGGGGGCGCTCGCAGGCCTTGATCTGGGAGGTATGGAGATCCTTGCTTATGGTCTTGGTCCCTTCGACGACGAAGTGGCACGGGCCGACAATAAGCTCCCGGTAGCAACCTGCAAGAGCAGTGACGACTTTGTTTACATCTATACCTCAGGGACAACAGGGCTCCCCAAACCCTGCAAGGTGAGCCACGGTCGCGCGGTGATGGCAGGAGCTGTCTTTTCAGAAATGCTCTGGAGCTTTCAGCCTGGGGACAAGGTGTATTGCATGCTCCCGCTCTATCACTCCAGCGGCATGCTTCTTGGCGTAGGCGCTTCCATCCTGGGGGGTGTCCCGGTAGCTCTCCGAGAGTCCTTCAGCGCTAGAGCATTCTGGCGTGACGTGGAGCGCTACGGGGCCACTGGATTCCTCTACATCGGCGAGATCTGCCGCCACTTGCTCAACACCCCACCCTGCGAGGAAGAACGACGTCACCGGCTGCGGGTTGCGGTAGGCAATGGGATGCGCGCCGATGTGTGGGGTTCCTTCCAGGAGCGCTTTCGCATCCCGCTGATCCGGGAGTTTTACGGTGCCACGGAGGCTCCAGGGGGGATCTTTAACGTTACCGGTCGTCCAGGATCCCTTGGTCGTATCCCACTACGCTACCTGACACCAGCGAGGTTGGCACGCTACGATGTCCACGAAGGGCGTCACCTTCGGGATGAGCATGGATGCTTTGTCGAGTGCAAACCCGGCGAGGAGGGAGAACTACTGGTCAAGCTCTCGGAAAAACCCCTGATCTCAGGCTTTGAATTCAAGGGATACATTGACGAAGAAGCGACTCGGCAGAAGATCCTCACCGATGTATTCCGCAAGGGGGATCGCTACTATCGCTCCGGCGATTTGATGCGTATGGATGAAGATGGTTACTTTTATTTCGTTGATCGTATCGGAGATACCTTTCGTTGGAAGGGCGAGAACGTTTCCACCACGGAGGTCGCCGAGGTGCTGGGCAAGGCCCCCAGCGTACAACAGGTCGCTGTGGTGGGTGTCCACGTGCCGGGGATGGAAGGTCGGGCAGGTCTTGCGGCAGTTGTCCCTGACGGAACGCTCGATCTTGTGGCCTTCCAGAACGTTGCGCTTCAGCTCCCTGCCTATGCACGCCCCCGCTTCCTCCGAATCGTTCGAGAGCTGAATACTACCAGTACGCACAAGATCCAGAAACAGTCCCTCCGCAACGAGGGGGTCGACCCTGCCGTTGTCTCTGATCCTCTCTATGTCCTTACAGAGGAGGGCTATGTTCCACTCTCTCCGGAGCGTTGGTGCGCCATCTTGGAGGGCCGTCTCCGCTTGTGATTTATGTGTTTCTGTATAGGCTCTCGATTTGACCATGGAAGCGCCGGTAGATGTGGTCGCGGCGCAACTGTCCGGTAGGGGTCAGATCCCCGTCTTGGGCCGTGAGCGGCGCCTCCAGGATGATGAAGTCGCGGATCTTCTCATAGGGGGCTAGCCCGGTGTTGAGCGCGTCAATCTCTGCCCGAAGCACAGCCCGAAGCTCGGAGGAGTGAGCGAGGGCGTCGAGCTCCTCTGGATAGTCGTTGCTGCGCGCCCATTCCCTTGTGGTTTCTTCTCGGAGCGACAGCAGCGCAGTGACGAAAGGACGTCCCTCGCCCAGTAGGACGGCCTTCTGAATCCATTGGGATTGCTCGAGAGCTGCCTCAATGGGCTGGGGAGCCACCTTGTGTCCCCCGGAGGTGACCAAGAGCTCCTTCTTGCGGCCTACTACACGCAGATGTCCGTCCTCCATGACTCCTTCGTCACCTGTATGGAACCACCCCTCCTCGTCGATCACCCGTCGGGTTTCCTCGGGGCGGTTCCAGTAACCAACGAAGACATTGGGCCCTCGGAGGAGAATCTCCTGCTCACGGGAGATCCGTACCTCAACCCCGGGAATCGGAGGACCTACTTGACCAGGGACCGGGCGACCTGGCAGATTGACGTGGGTGGCCGAGGTAGTTTCTGTGAGACCGTAGCCTTCCCGCAGTGGTACACCCAGGCCAAAGAGCCACTCTGCTAGCGACGAGGCCAGGGGCGCGCCGCCAGAGAAGGCAAAGCGAAGACGACGCCCGAAGGCTCCTCGGAGTTTTTCCAGGAAGAGGTGATCTAGAATCCGATGCTGGAGATGGAGCGCCAAGGGGATAGGCTCTCCTTGCCTCCGGCGACGAGCCACATCCATGCCAATTTCGACGGCGCGGAGGGCAGCAGCCTTGCCAAGACCCTGGTGAGAGAGGGAGCGGAGCACCCGGGCGTGGAACTGCTCGAAGAAGCGAGGGACAGCACCGAAGAAGGTCGGCTCGATCTCTGGGAGTTCTTCGAAGATGTGAGAGGAGCCCTCGGAGAAGGTGGTCAGGTAACCCGACTGGAGCTGCGCCATCTCCAAGATGCGGGCGAATACATGGGCCATGGGCAAGAACAGAAGCTGCTCGTCGTCCGGGCCCAGGGCAAAGACCTGCTCCAGAGCGCCAACCTCGAAGAGAAAATTCCCGTGGGTGAGAAGCACGCCCTTAGGTTCGCCGTCGGTGCCTGAGGTATAGACGATGCTTGCATGAGATTCAGGGACGAGGCGATCCCCTCGCTCCTCGAGAGTACGCTGAACCTCTGCCGGGAGGTTGTGCCCAGTAAGGATCTCGTCAAGCGCATGGATTGGCAGGCTGCTCTGATCGCGCAGCTCGTCGAGGTCAAGGGAGCGGCGCCCCTCCTCGTCCGGCTGAGGCAGGACGCTGCGGTGATCCACCACGACGACTCCTCGTAGGCAAGGGGGGGCCATACGCACCAACTGTGCTGCCGTCAGAGGGTTCTCTGCGAAGAGCAGGGAGGCTGCGGCATCTTGGATCTGGGCCAGATGCTG
>JANWXX010000377.1 GCA_025057345.1 Polyangiaceae bacterium
CCGGATCTACTAGCGACTGCGCCAGTGATAGTGCAGGGTGCCACACGTTGAGCTCCTCATACTCTTCCTGCTTCAATCCCAGGAAGATTGACCGCACGGCTGCTGCCACACTAGGTGTCGGCTGAGTCTTCTCCAAAAGGGCGATCGTCAGGATGCTCCCCGAGCCGGAGAGCACCCCGCCTCGGGCGCTGTCATCGATGGCAAGGTAGAGAGGACCATTTTGACCTCCTTGCGAATGCCCAAAGAACAGCACCTTCGAGGGGTCGAAGCGGATCTCACTCCCAGTGGTGGAGACAGAGGCCGGAATGCTGATCTTGCTCTCGGTAAACAGGCGGGCACGCTGCACCTCGTCGATGGCAGCCTGGCGTCCGTTGGTGCGAGCCGCAATGGGGTTATCGACGTTGAAGAAGAGGAGGGAGATCTCGTTGTCCGCATGGGGGCCTTGGGGCGCTCCGGGACGGGTACCATGGAAGATCTGGTCGATGCCCATGCTGGCCAGACACTGGCGGGCGAGAGCATCGGCGGTTTCGTCTGCAAGGAAGCTCCGGTAGTTTCCAGTGGTGCCGTGGGCGTAGAGCACAATGGGGTAGCCTTCCGGCGGCATCGGGCACCGAGTCGCATCCGGGATGGCCATGGCAAAGCGCAGGTCAAACTGGCGCTGCACCTGAGGCACACCATTCCGGAAGGCAAAGGCACCTCCATCCGCAGGTTTGGCAAAGGGCAGGTTTCCCTCCTGGAAATCTGGGGAGGGACCGTACACACCCTCGTAGATTTGGTAGCTAGTGGCGGTGGTGGGCTTGGCGACCCAGTCCCGGGCTGTGGGTGCCGGAAAGCTTGCGCGGACTGCATCCCGGACTGCGAAGAGCTCAGCAGTCGGGTCGTTGGTGGTGAATACAGTAAGGTGAGCAATCTGGCGGATCTGGAGCCCTGCTTCCTCAAGGACTGCTATTGCTGGGGCCCAATCCACTCGTAGCGCTTGGCCTCGGGCCCCACCGCCGTCGCCCACTCCAAGGACGGCGTCCAGCTCAGGAGATCGAGCCAGCTCCTTTCCGCCCGCTCCCTTGAGCCCCCGAGTGACCACGAAGGCATAGCGCGTGGCAGGTCGAAGAGGCACACCAAGGGCTGGAGCAAAAGCCAATGTGTAGGGGGGCCAGTATGCGCCCGGCTTCTCCCGGTAATGGATCGTAATCGGATGGCGTTTGCCCCGCTCAGGAGAGGCTTCGTCTACATTGATGAGCTGGGCCACTGCGCTGACGTCTAGGGTTTGCTCTGGTGAGGTGGGCAAGGTTGATGGATCCACGGGCCCACGGAAGCGCACATACCCCGCGGCTTGCGGGGAGAACCCATCCAGCAGTCGGTCGATGACCTCTGTGTAGGCGGTGACCGTAGGCATCTTCCGCGGGTTCATAAAGCCAACCCACCGCACCTTACCTCCCTCTCGGCGGAAATCGCTTGGGAACGGGTGATCCAGGAAGCTGGACGAGCACGCTCCATTCTCGTCCACAAAGCCATCCGCCGAGCAGGCAGCCCCCAACATCTCTAGGGACTCCGGCAGGGCAAAAAGTGGCTCAGGGCCGTCCCCCGTCGGCAAGTCCTCAGGAGGAACGTCGCCACCTTTCAGCGAGAGCTCTCCGCAGTGTGCCACGAATAGCACCAGCACGAGGGAAGTAAGCCGCCGCAGATGTCTCATGTACCCGTCTTGTAGCATCCTCCTGGCCTCGCCTGGGGAGGGGGATGATTCCTCCCTAGCGGCCCCTCTCCCCAAAGCCCCGAACATCTGCACATGAAGGTCAAATTTCCAAAGCCGACGCCCAGGGGTAAGAGGAACAGGGAAGTTTTCCCTCCACCACCTAAAGTAGATGAATACTGGGCGACGAACGATCTCACTATGAACGAAAAGAAGCGTTACCAGTGGGCAGAAACCGGCTGGTCGATTGAAGTTGATCATCAAGCCTCCAACCGACCTGCCATCAACCCGCCCCGAGTAGCATCTTGAACCGCTCGTCCAGCTCCCGGATCTCCTCTAGCAGCGGGCGCCCTGCGACCGTTGGTTTCCCGTGGGGCAGCAGCACATCGCATCCTTCCCGGCAGAGCCGCGCCACCTCTCCCAGCCGCTGCCTCCTCCACCCTTGTTCACTTTCCCTCGCAGTAGGCTCCCCGCACAGCCGCTCGTAGAGCTTCACGATGGGCTGGAACGCATGTACCGCCAGCAAAACCCCCCGCAGCGGCCGTGGGTCAGGCCTCACCGGAGATGCATACAGGGGCCAGTCTGCATTCTCCAGCGCCGGATCCAGCCCCAGGAACAGGTTGAGTTTGTTGTGCTGAAACTCGTGCACCAGCGCTTCGACAAGGGTCATCCGGTGCGGGTGCAACGACAGGTACACCACACCCGTGGCTTCCAGGTACGATGCCGAAAGATGAGCCTGATCGAAGTACCCGACAGGTCCTATGTGCCCTAGAAGGAGGTCCATCTCGTGGGCAATTTCTGGAAGATATTGCTGAATCACTTGGAAGGCACCCTGGAGCGCGTCGCGCCACTGTTCCGGGGAATGCCCCCCTAGATCCACCCGGTTTCCACTCTTGGCGGGGTGAGCTTCTATCTCGGCCAGGGGGTTGGTGTCATGGAGCAGCAACACCGTGTTGTCCCAGAGCGGGAAGTGGGCGCGCTGGGCCGGCACGCCAGCGTTCTGGAGTGCCTCCTCGATCTGTTCCGGAGAGGCTGGCAGAGTTGAGGAGGAGGCCCCTTGGTGGGTCCGTAGCTCGATCTGGCCCGAAGCGAGGAGCAGATGAGTGCCCTGGGGAAGGCGAAGAACCCACCCGGAGCGCTCGGAGAGCAGCTCTCCCTCGAAGGCGAACTCTAGGGGGCCCGGCAAGAGGCCTACCTCTGCGGCGTCGAGGCAGAGGGAGGCGGCCAGGGAGCGACCCCAGGAGGAGCGCTGAGGCTCTAGAGGGGAGGTAGCAAGGCACCGGGCGAGGGTAAGGCGGGAGGGGCGCCGCAGCGCCGAGAGCAAGAACCCTGGGTCGAGGGTGGGAAGAAGGCGCCGTAGGGCCGCCCGGGGATCCGTTGGCTCTGGGGAGGAGAGGCCCGACAGCGTCGAGCGAGCCTGCAGCAAGGCGAGGGAGAGTAGCTGGCGGATCGTGGACGAGCCAGCAACCGGCAAGGTGAGATCGTGGCAGCGAGGAAGCTGGGGAGGACCCATCGGGGGAGAAATACCATGGCAGGAGGGGTGCCTCTGGCGCCGGTGGGGAAGATCCCGTTGAATGGGAGGGTAGCAGGTCCGTCTGACCGCCGTAGATCAAACGTGGCGGCGGGCTCTGCTGTCGCCTAGAACAGGAGTCATTTTCATGAGGTCGATGTATCTGGCTGCCCTCGTTGCAGGGGCGTTGCTGGCTGTGGGGTGTGTGATCCAGGGGCAAGCTACCGGAGGTGTGGGGCCCAATAACCCGGGCAATTCTCCCTCGAACAACAATCTTTCGGGTCCACGTCGCGGCCCGGCTAACCCCCCACCTCCCCCTGCACCACCTGCCAACAACCAGCCGGGTACCTCGACCGCTGCGACTCCGGCTACCGCTACGGGGACACCTGCGGGCGGTGCTCCAGCTACCCCCGTGGTGACCCCGGCTAGCACCTCCAGCGCCCCCACCTCTCCTGCTACAACAAATACGGCTGCCATCCCGGCCCCTTCGAACTCAACCACGGCAGCCCCCTCCTCGTCCGCGAGCCCAACTCGTGCCTCGAACACCCCCCTGAGACTACCGAGGTGATCCGTTCCTTAGGGGAGTTCCACGAGATCTCCATTGTCATCGCAGTACGCTACATACTCCTCACTCCACTCCAACCCCTCACACCGGAGGAATCCCCCACACCCCTGTGCGCACAGCTCCGCGGGGCAGAGGTCGAGCAGACTCGCATCACAGTCCGGAAGTTGCAGCGGGGGGCACGCCACCAAGGGGGCCACGCACGACCCCTCTCCTGCCTGCCCTTCTCCTCCTTGTCCTCCCTTGTCACTGGCCCACGCAACGCCTCCTTGACCTCCTGAACTTCCTCCATTCCCCTGACAGATTTCCACCAACTCCCAGGAGCCTGCTCGGCAGAGGTACAGGGAGGAACAGGAGTGATCCTCGCAAGTGCCCCCTCGATTCGCCGGGCAGGCGGAAGGGTCGGGGAGTGCACCGCAAGAGCGCCGGAGGGGGGGATCCTCACAAGCAAGCAACAAGAGGCAGATCAACCACCATCCGAATCGCATATCCGCGGTGTCGCACGAAGGGTTTGGGGAGGCTACAGTCGCTTTGTGGCTCTAGTATCTCGCTGGCTCTTTGTGCTTTGCGTGACAAGCTGTGCATCCAGCCCTCCTCCTGGGCCTCCTCCAGAGGTTTCACCCCTCCTCGCTTCTGCAGGGGCACCATTGGCCTCAGCGCCCCAAGCTGCGGTTTCCGAACCTGCCTGGACCGAAACCTCTCCTCCTACTCTACCAGGGGGAAGGTTCCATACTCCCCCAGATTGCTCCGGGGCGCCGGAAGGAGAGGTCGAACTTCCGTCAGAGTCCTTGTCCTCGGGGGTGGGGATGCTGAGCAACGCTGCTCCTGATCCCTCGGTGGACCGTAGCTACCCTGAGCTGGGAGCTGCACTCCAGCGGGCGCTTCCGGGGCTACGGTGCTGTTACGGGGAGGCGATGCGAGCGCAGCCTGGGTTGACTGGCCGGTTGGTGGTCGAGCTCCAACTCACCCCGGAGGGCAAGGCAAAAAGCGTTGCGCAAGCGCGACAAAAGTCCGATATAACTGATCCGATGCTGGGCTCATGCATCGAAAATATCCTTAGCAAGGTAAGCTTCCCGGCTTCTCGACGGGCACGGCCAACCCTTGTGAGGTTGCCTCTGGTGTTCCGCCCCAGGGTCCGATGAGCGATGGCGCTGGACGAGAGCATCAAGTTCTTTGCA
>JANWXX010000378.1 GCA_025057345.1 Polyangiaceae bacterium
TTTTCCAACATAAGGTCGGAACTTCCCGTCGATGGTGATCCCATCCAACTTGCTGGGCACGATGGTCATCCCGAGACCAATGGTGAGAGCATCGCAAAGCACCTTGGGATCGCCGTGGAAGGGAGGATCTTTCCTGATATCGCCGAGAGCAGTAACCAGGGAAACTATGTCGGTATCAAACAGGCTCAAGGGGATGCACGTTTTCTCCAGAAAACCGGGGAGGGCTGCCTTCAGCTCCTCGGCAGAAATAACAGCTCCATACATCCCACTGGTAACACTCAAATGCTCATCATCGAAAAAATTCATGGTGACGAGTACTGCCTGAAGTTTGGCTTGTATTTGAACTCCACCAAGCCAGAGGGAGCCCTCCTTCTGTTCCACGACCCCTTGTGCAGGATCAAAAGGCCCGCTTACCCAGACATTGTTGGCCACATAGCCGTTGTCAAAGCGAAGCTTAGCCTTGGGCTCACACCCATCCGGCACGGTAGCTACATTGTTAGATGGATTAAACTGGAGCACACAAGTTTTTCCATCTTGGTCGATCACATCGAGAGACTCGATATCGAGGATCCTCGGCTGTGGCTCTCCCCAGTTGGGTGCTCCTTCATAGATCTTAGCCGCTACATACACGTTGGCTGGTGCATAGGCATCGTTCGGCCCATTGTCCAAATCCTCAATTTCGAACAGGAGGGTCTGGGCTCCCTGGTACTCGACGCTGTAATTCAGATCCCAGTCAAACTTGGGCTTGAGCCCTCCGATCGCGGGGAAGATACTCCCACCAAATAGATTGTCCCTACAGTTTTCTCCGTCTGCGAAGCCTTCTTGAGAAAAGAGCGGGTTGCCTTCCGATTTGCAACTTCGTGAGGAGGCATCTCCGAGTACGGTGCACTTTCCATCGAAGTCAAAGCCGACCTTCTTCCCAAAACCGCTCTTGAGAGGTATTCCGTTTCCATCTCGGTATCCAAGGTCAAGATTCTTGACGATAAACCACCGTGACTCGCTCATGCCGGTCTTTTTCGGTTTCCCCACACGAGGCGGCGGCCTAGCCAACACCGGCTGTTGCCCTCCTGAGCCTGCCTGCTCCTCCATCCCACCGAGCCCTCCGCCGCTCGCCCCCGAGAAGCTCCCGCCCTTGCCAGAGCTCGCCCCCGCACCTCCTTGGCCGGCGCTCGTCCCCGCACCTCCTTGGCCAGCCTCTCCTCCCTTACCACTCTCTCCTGCTTCGCCCCCTACCTCACTGGCAGCGCGCCGTTCGCTCCGCTGCTCCAGACCTGCGATGTATTGACACCCCCAGGAAAGAAACAGGCCCAGCCCAAGCGCAACCAACCCATGAAATCTCATGCAGGCAAGAGTAGCGAGCCTACGGTCAGATACCAACAGAGGAATCAACCATTAGCTCCGGCGACAGAGCCGCGGTGTCGGAGGAGGAAGTTCGTCCTCCCGCAGAGGAGGACCAGGCCTGGCCCAGCCTCGCTCCCGGATGATGCGAAGCACCTCGAACACTCGGTCCCTCTCCAGAATGCAACGCTCGCAGAGAGTCGCCCAAAAGGAGATAAGGTAAGGGTCCGGCTCGGCCCACATCGGCGCGTGAAAGCTTGCGGGAGCCTGGCACCCATCGCACCGAAGTCCGGGCCCCACCCGAAAGCGCTCCAGCGATATCAGGACGGAACGCTGGCTGGAGCTGCCAGAGGAGCGACGCTTCTTTCGGGACCGGTGCCGAGGCTTGCGCAAGGGGAACAGCCCCCTATGCCAGCCCTTGCTGCTCCAGGCAAGAGCCCCGTTGCAGCCATCCGGTTCCATCCCTACCCCCCAAGCCGCTAGCCAGGCGCCAGATCGTCGCAGTCGCCCTCGTTGCAGCCATCCGGTTCCATCCCCATTCCCCAGGGGCTGTTTCTAAGAGTAGGTCTGGGTCTTATGGTCGGCCATCGCACGGATCCCAGCTTCTGGGATAGCTCCATGCTTGCTGCACTCAGCCGTCCTTCCCTATAGGTATCAGGCTTTCTTGCCACCGTTCTTCTTTTTGACCGCACCGCGAACGATGACGAACCCATGACGTGCTCCCGGAATGCCTCCTTCAATGAGAAGGATGCCCTCCTCGTTCATGATCCGAGCAATCTTGAGGTTGAGCACGCTCACCGTCTCGTTCCCGTACTGTCCGGGCATTTTCAAATTAGGCAGGGTGCGGCCGGGGGTCATATTGGTACCGATGGAGCCGCCGTGGCGACGATACTCATGAGTTCCGTGGGTCTGGACGAAGCCGGCAAAGCTCCAGCGACGGACCACACCGCTGAATCCACGGCCTCGGGTCGTCCCTTGGACATCCACGAATTGCCCCTCCTCGAAGACCTCCTTTAGCGGCAACTTTGCACCAATCTCGAACTTCGCTGCGAACTCAGGAGGGCAGCGGAGCTCACGCACTTTCTTCTTCAATGGAGCCCCTACCTTCTTGAAGGAGGTCACCACCGCCTTGGACAAGTGCTTCTCTTTTGCGTCCCCATAGCCGAGCACTAGCGCCGAGTAGCCATCTCGCTCCATCGTGCGCTTGCCCACCACCACCGCGTTTGCATCCACGACACTGCACCGCGCCACCGAACCATCTGCACGGAAGAACTGAGTCATACCGATCTTCTTGCCGAAGGTCCCAGGGTTACTGTTCATGTCACGCTCTCTCGCTCGCCCGTGTTGGTTTCCTTTGTAACCTTGCCGCAGGGCCACCTTGTTTGGCAGGTCGCGGGCGAATCGACCGGGGCGCGCTAACAGCGCCTGGCTCTCGCAGCAAGGGGGCGCTCTCTAACTTGCGTTCTCTAGCCCGTCAAGGGATTCGCTCCCCCCAAGAGCGCCTGCCAACAAGTGACGGCAAGAGAAAGAAAGCCTTGACCGGTGCAGGGCGCGCATAGAGGTTACCCAGGGCTTGTATCGCAGGGTCTACTCACAGAATAGATGGCCCTGAACGGTTACCAACAGAGGCGGAGCGGGAATTCGCGGCTTGCAGGGTAGAGGGTCGCGGGGGAGACAAGGAACCTCAACACTGTGCCTACCGGCTGTCCGATTGGACCTGCGAGGCAGGGACACTCCCCGACGATCCAAGGATAGAGATCCGAGATCTGGAAATGCCCTACCTCGGGCTTGGGTGGTTCTTTGAGGGAATTGGTTTCGAAGAGCGATGTGCTATGGCGGGAGAGTGCTCCGAGCCATCGCCATTGCCACCGACACCAGCGACGTCGTAGGTACACTCGACCTTGTCTGCGAGGAGGGCGGGCTCCGGCTCCACTTCGTTCGGGCAAGCACCTATGCCACAGACTACATCCCAGCGCTGGCACTTCGGGGACAGAAGCTGTTGGTCCCTTACGAAGCGATCCGGGAGGTCCAAGATGACGGAGAGACGCTGCGATTGGTACTTGCAGCAGCAAGGTTCCCCCACCGCCGGCTGATCTTGACCCATTTCACCCGTGATCTGCGCCAGGATGCAACGCGCATCCACCGCCGTCGCCGCCAAGTCCAGGCTGCAGTCGCGGCGGCTAGCGCACTCCTTGCAGGAGGGTTGGCCTTGGGGGCGCGCCTGCTGGGGGCGCTCCCTTCAACACTGGTCACCCTGTTTGGTACTGCCCTCGCAGTGGGAGGCGGTGTCTGGCTCTCCCAAGCAGTTGGCCGGCGGGTAATGCTGGGCGGCGCCGAAACGGCTGCCGAGCGCCAGGCTTTCTTCTGTGAAATCAACCGCCACATCGCCCGCGCACGTGGGAGTGTCCTTCCCCTTGAGCCAGCACTTTCTGCGTCCTCTGCAGCCCCTCCGCTCCTGGATACTCCAGGATCCCTCCCCGGACCCGATGTAGGCCCGCTGGCCGAGCTCTACCCAACCTTTGTCGCCGTGGGAGTCGCCACGCTAGTCGCCCTTGGTGCACTCTCTGCAGGTCGCTCCACACTAGCACCTTCGGCATCGGCTCCTGCCTCCGCGGTACCCACAGGTTTTTCCCAGCCCCCTCCTCCTACTTCGGCAGCAGCTCTTGTTGAGGAGCCCTTGGGCCTGTGCATGTGCCAGGGGCCCTCCTCGCCTTACCTTCCGGGGCGCCTTCCACGCCTTACAGTGCTGCCCCGAGTCGAGCACAAGCGCGATGACCCTCAACGCCCTAACCTCTCTCTGGAGGTTGCAGTAGTGAACAACAGCTCCACTCCGCTCCGGGAAGTGAAGGGCCACATTACTTTCTTCACTCCCCCTCCAACGCTTGGGGGGGCACCTAGGCCCCGCACCGAACGAGGCTTCTATTACGAAGGTCCTCTGCTTCCAGGCCATGCCATCAAATGGCACCTGTCCGGGCGGGGCTCCCTCTACCGGATCCAGCACGACTTCGAGGAGCCCCTGGCAGACCACGAGCTTGCTCCGGCCGATGCCTTCGCCAAGCTACTTTACGCCCGAACGAGAAGCGTCCGCTTGCATGGTGCAACCATGCTAACTCGCCTGCGAGATGAACGAGCTCTCCGAGCGATTGAGGGCCTCCGGGAAGGAGCTTCCGAAGAGGAGCAAGAGCTGCTCAGTGCCCTGGCTCGTGCTGCAGCCCCCACGTACGTCTGCGAGATAGAGCAGGAGAACGAGGGATCCTCCCTCCGAATTGCTGCCTGTGTTATGAATACAACTGAGGAAGAGGTTGGCCCCGTAGATGTCTTGGTAGGCATCCCCACTCGGGATGCCACCACCGAGTTCCCCCCAATGTCCCGATGGACCTTGCGCCAACGTATCCTCCTACCTCCCCGTACGGGCATACGCGTGCGAGGTATCCTGAAAAATACACCACCTTTGCCTGGGGTCGAAGTACTCCTGGAACCCAGCAAGTAGAGGGGGCAAGAGAAAATCGCTTATTTCACTTAGGAGTTACGCACCCAGGGCCAAGTGCCTGGGAACACTGGGGTTTGCAAGGAAGGTCCGGATGGCCTCACGCACG
>JANWXX010000379.1 GCA_025057345.1 Polyangiaceae bacterium
ACTGGTGAGGCCACTGGTGTTCTATTCATGGGGGGAGCCGAGGGGGGCTGCGCGGCGGTTCTTGGAGGTAGCGAGAGGGCCTGAGGGGCAGGATGCACTGCTGGCAGCCGGGTTCGTGCCGGTGAGGTGAGCGAGCCAGCAACCGAGCGAGGTGCTTGTCGAGGGGGGTAGCGAGGGAGGCGTCGGTAGCGCAGACGTCATGGAAGTCGTCTTCCTCCGGGGAGCCTTGACGAAGCAATTGGCCCGACTCTTTGGTCTCTAGGAGGGAGCCGTGGATGTCGTTGGTGTACAACAGCCGTCGGTCCCTCCGGAGCACATCAAGCGAGAGGACATCCATGCAAGGGTTGGGGCTGAGGCCTACGGCATTCACCAGGGAGTCGGGAGTTGGAGTGTTCTGAACTCCACAGGAGGCTTCTCGAGAAGCTCAGAGGGTACGGACGTCGGGGAGTTGGGCGCGGAGCCAGGCCTCGCTAGGGAAGCGGATCAGCGCCAGCAGCAGGCCCGCGGCGAAGAAGGGCGCGACATGGAGCGGCGGCGCCCCGAGGAAGCCAAGGATAAAGCCGAGGAGTGAGATGGCCTCGCAGAGGGCCATCCCCACGATCAGGGAGATCTGCGCCGCCGGGAGCAGGTTCCGGAGTTGATCCGTTGTGGGAGTTCCCAGGATGTTGTGTTTCCGGAGCGCCTGCTGGAGCAAGAATCGTGGAAGCAGCAAGCTCGCCGCCCCCTTAACAGAGGCCAGTACTACAAAGGGGGGGAGCAGCGAGGGAGGAGGCGTTTCTGATGGGGTTGCTCCAGGGCCAAAACGGAGGAACCACAGGACTCCTGCTAGGAGCAGGTGGCTCATGCACAGGGCCCCCCACAGGATCCGCATCGTCTGCCAGGAGGCTTGGGTGGAAGGGAGTACCATGCTCCTAGGGTAGATCAGGTGAGGAAGAGGTTCCTGCTGTTTCCGATCGGGGTTACACTGGATCCCTGATGCCCCTCTCCGCCCGAGGAGCTGGCTGCCCGGGGACGGCTTCGCTGGCAGAGCATTCGGCTCCCTCCCGAGGACTTCCTCCGCTATGTCGAGGGGTGGTGTCCACGAGGGAAGCTGCCGGAACAGCTGGTTGTGGAGGATCTGTACCTAGCCTGTGGATGTGTTCGGGGAGACATCATAGCGGTAGAGGCCTTGGAGCGGGAGCTTCTGCCGGCGGTAGAGCGGTTCCTGGCTCGTCGTGAGCGGGATCCAGCACTGGTGGACGAGGTCAAGCAGCGGGTGCGGGCATGGGTGCTGGTGGCGCCCGCCGGAGGGCTCCCCCGGATTGCGGAGTACCGGGGGCAAGGAAGCTTGGCAGCGTGGTTGCGGGTGGTGGCCATCCGAGAGCATGCCGAGGCACTACGAGGGCGGAAGGGGGGGCCAGGTTGCCCGTGGGGTTGCCCGTGGAAGACCAGCTACCTGCACCCCCGGTAGCCATGGTTTCGCCGGAGCTGGCGGCAGACGAGGTGCGATTGCTTCCGGTCTTTCATCATGCCTTCCAACAAGTACTGGAGGTCCTACCGCCGAGGGATCGAACCCTGTTGCGGCTGCACTACATCGATGGCCTCCCGCTGGAAGTCATCGGGAACTTGTACCGGGTCAACAAGGGGACGGTATCCCGGTGGCTGGCGGCGATCCGGGGCCGACTGCAAGTCGACGTACTGGCGCATCTCCAGATGGCTTCGGGGGTTTCCCCGGAAGAAACCCGGAGCCTGCTGCGTGCCCTGCAGAGCCGTATCGAGGTGAGCTTGCAAGGGCTGAGGGAGTTTGATGTGCCGTGATGCGAGGTTAGCGCCCGGTCTTGGGGGGCGCGGGAGGGGGACGTTTGGCGGCGGCTTCTCGGAGCTTTTCTAGTTCGGGAGGAAGCTTCACCCGGCCGGGGCGGTAGAGCATCGTCGGGTCGTTGTCGTCCGCATCCAGATCTCCCTGTTCGGGGAGGGGCGGGGGAGGGCCGGGAGGTTGCCTCCGTGCAGGTGCTGAGGGGAAAGGTTGAGGGGGGGCCGCTACTCGGGAAGGTGAAGGGGTGGGCTCTGGAATCGCAGGGGAAGGGGTTGGGTGGGGAGGGGTAGGACGGGAAGGGGGAGGAGGAACAGGTCGATGTTGGGCTGCACTAGGAAGAAGGTCCCTGGGCAACGGAGGCTGACGGAGAGCCCCTGGAGCCGGTAGGATGGGTGCCTCTAGGGACATGTCAGGAGGAGCCACGGGTTCGGTGGCAGGCGCCTTGGGAGAGAGAGGAGATGGCCGGGTGGCTTCGATCCGGTAGCGCGGGTGGGGAGTGGAGGCGGGTTCCTCCCGGGGGATGAGAGGGCGGGAGTCAACGCGGGGACGAGGGGCCAAATGGCCCGGCGGAGGTTGAAGAGGATTCTGCTTGAGGGGAACGGCGCGGGCCTTGTTCTGGGCAGCCTGGACGATGGCCTCTGCCTCTGCGACGTCGAGGGGCTTGGAGGGGATGGTGTAGTCGGCCTCTCCCTGGGGGACATAGGGGAGCAGAGGGGGGGCCGTTTCGACCTGGGTGGGCTCAGCGTCGAAGGGGGGGGAACCCACGTCGATGTAGGTACCCGGAGCTGGGGCTGAGGGAGAGAAAGTGACGAAGGGGACATGTTCGTCTGTGTCGTTCTCCCGAGGGATTGCAAGAAGCGCTGGATGGGGCACCCGGGAAACCGGTGGGGTCGGTGCCTGAGGAATTTCGCTACTTCCCGTGTTTAGCGAAAAATGCACCGGGATCTCTGCACTGGGCGGAAGGCTTCGCGGGCGTGGTGGTGGTTGGCTGGCAAGCTTTCGTGCTGCCTCCATCTTGAGGGATTCTTGGTCGACCTCGGTCCGTAGGCGAAGCAGCACATCATGGAACTCGGTGGCGGTCTGAAATCGTTGATCCGGCTGCTTCTGCATCGCCTTGAGGACGATGGGCTCGAAGGCTTCCGAGAGGGCGGGTCGGATGCTTCGGAGCGGCTTGGGCTTGCCGGAGAGGATCTGTACCAGAAGCGCATTGTAATTGGGCGCTACGAAGGGGCGCCGCCCGGTAAGGCATTCGTACAGGATTACTCCGATGGCATAAAGGTCGACTCGATGGTCGATCCGATCGCCCCGAGCCTGCTCTGGGGCCATATAGTAGGGCGTCCCCATGACCATCCCGGTGCGGGTCAGGTGCAGGTCTGCGTCCAGAGCCGACATTTTGGAGATCCCGAAGTCGAGGAGCTTGGCAATGGGCTCGGTGCTTCCTGGCGTCCTTGCCAAAAAGATGTTCTCTGGCTTGATGTCCCGGTGGATGATCCCCTTGCGGTGCGCCGCTGCAAGCCCGCTGAGGATCTGCAGCAGCGTGTCGAAGACCACGTCCGGAGGCAGTGCCCCTTCCTTGTTGATCCGATCAGCCAGGGTATCGCCCACCAGACGCTCCATGACCAGGAATGGGGTGCCGTCCTCTAGCTTGCCCACATCGTATAGTTCGCAGATGTTTGGATGCCCGATCGAGCTGACCACCCGGGCTTCGTGCTGAAACCGACTCACCGCTTCTGGTTTGGCTGCGTTGGTTGGGTGCAGCACCTTGAGGGCTACCAGTCGGCCCAGCACCAGGTGCTCGGCTTCGTAAACGGCACCCATCCCCCCCTCGCCGATGACAGAGCGGATCCCGTAGCGTCGGTCCACCACCTTCCCCACAAGTGCCATCACTCCGGGAGATACCTTGACCGGCTTGAGCACGGGAGGCTGGGGAGGAACCGGGGGAGGCTGACGCTTCACCGGTGTTGGAGCGGGAGCTGGGGGGCGTCGAGGGGCCAAAGCGGGCCTTACCGGGAGCCCTGTGAGCGGACAGGTTTCCTCGGTTATGTTATGCGGGAACCCGCAGTGGGCACATCTAACAAATCGCTGGCTCACAACGGACCCTTTTCCCAGTCTTCCAGGCTAGCTTACCGGGCCCCTGCAAGGCAACTATGGCCACGTTCCAACGGCTCAGAACTGCGCTGGCCCTTTGGTTTCAGCGGTACAGGCGTCCGCTGCTCGTGGGGCTGGCTGTGATGGCACTCGGCGTCGGACCCTGGTGGGAGCGGGCTCCTCGCTTGCGAGTCGTCAACCCCCATGGAGAGCCGTTGCGGCTTATCATTGACGGGAAGTTCCGGGCAGAGTTGCCCCCAACCTCCACCGAAACCCCTGGCGCCGGGGTCGAGCTACGCCTCTCCCCAGGGACGCACCGGGTTACGTTCCAAACCCAAGCCCGTGTACCCGTCGAAGAGCTGAGCCTGGAGCTGTTCCCCAATACACGCTACCTGCTGGTTCCAGGGGAAAGCGACCAGTGCTTTTGGGTAGAACACACTGCCTATGGTCAGGCGCTCCTCCAGGGGCCTCCACTCCGCCGCCTCCCTCCCGAGCAGCGTCTCTGGGTCCTCCCCAACGAGATCGACGCCTGGTTCTTCCCTACACCTCCGCCCTCCTCGGATCGCCGTTCCTCGGGAGGTACTCGCACTGCCGTACGCCAAGCCCGCTGCGGCTTCGATCCCTGGCGCTAAGAAGTCATGAACACATCCGTCCACGGCCGGTGGTAGGCCCATCGGACTCGTCTATTGAGGTGCAGAGGAGGTATCTCCCTTAGGCTTTAGGCTGCGGACAGTCTCTTCCGGTGCTCCCAGGGTGCTCTCGAAGGAACTGCTCTCGGGCTTTAGCGGCTTCCTGATCCATCCCCTGGAGCACCAGCGCATGCACTCGGAGCGCTTCCCGCTCCTCCTTCAAGATCCCTCCCGGGTAGAGCCGCTGGTGCTCCTGGATCCATTGCAACGCCGCATCCCCATCCTTCCTCGCCAGCGCGGCGCGGGCCCCCTGGGGCAGCTCTAGCTCTCCAGGGCGAGCCGTTTGAAGGTCGTCTGGAAGCACTTTGCGTTATCGGGTAGCGAGGCCATGTTTTCTTCGCACTCCTCGCGGATCTTCTTGA
>JANWXX010000037.1 GCA_025057345.1 Polyangiaceae bacterium
ACCTGCTCGAAGCCATGGCCATGGGCCGCACGACGACAGTGGCCTGAAACCTTGTAGTGTCTCAACGGGGCTCTGCCCAATTCGCGATTTCCTTGACAACAAAGGGGAAACCCTGCTGAAGGAAGTCCGGTTTCAAGTCCGACTTGAGGCGGTTGATCCACGAGGTCCAGTGGGGAACATGGTTTTCCGGACGCTTTGCAGCCGCGATGGCGCGCTTGATAAACAGCTCCTGCTCGCCCCCGTTGAGCACCCACATGGCGTTGGCGCACACAAGATCACGGTACCCCACCACCCGCCTCGTCTTGTCCGACGGAGCTTGGCCATAGAGCGCAGGCACCAGATCCGCATCCACGCTTGGATACTCCGTGCAGGAGCCGCTACCCGCAGGGAGCGGCGCTTGCCCCAGTTGCCCCTGCCAGTACTGCGCTTCCGCATCCGTGGCCACGCGCCCGAGGGAATCCTGGTATGCCCGGTCGAGCAAGTAGCTCTTGAGGCGTACCTTGTCTTGTTTCACCCAGGAAACGTTTTGCCGAACAACGTCACGATAGCACTGCTTCTGCTGGGACCAGATGCCTCGCCAGTACTTGGATTCGTCTTCGCTAGCATCCCGACCAAAAACGAGCTTGTAGGCGTTGTTGATAGCCTTGTGTGTCATCGGACTTGTCGGTTGAAGGTGCGTGCCCACCCTGGAGCTTTCGCAAAACCTCGTTGCCAACTCCTCTCCATCCACCTTCGCCCACCATTGGTTGAAACCTATGGTGATGACCTGCACATCTTGAGCGGACGGAAGCTCTCCGCTGGTGGCCAGAGAAGCGTAGAGGTAATTTCTACAGCTCTTGTGTAGGGCCGGTTGGTTGGCATAGGGCTGGCAGAGGTCGTAGGAGATTGTCTGTGCTTGGGCAACCTCCAGAGAACCCAACAAGCTGCCCGTAAACGCTAGAGTCATCATCTTCTTGGACATGGTTTTCCTCCCGGAAATGGAGGGCGGGGTGCCCCCCTGATTTCATCGTAATCTACGAGCTTCTTTAGTTACGCCCAAAGAAGCAGGAATTTTTCCCTTGCCCGTGGAACCTCCACATGCACAGGTTGCGTGGATGCAAAGGTGCTCGTCCGCAGTAGGAGTACGAAATTCCACGGGCAATACCTACCCTTTCACCCAGGGCTCAGGGACATTTAGGGTCTTTGTTGTAGAGGAAACAATCCGGGTCCGTCACGATGCCGAGCTTGTTGCAACTGCAAAAGTCATCGCATTTGCAGTCACCCCACATGCTGGCCGGACAGGTCCACTCATCAGGAAACCCTTCGGGTCCCTTCCCTGCATAACCCGGCTCACACTCACCTGGCGCTCCAGCGCTGCCACCGTTACCACCAGCACCGGGGCATAGGTAAGTTTGGGTCAAAGCGCAGTCAATATCGTGGACCACCCCAACGCTATCGCAGCTGCAGAAGGTATCGCAATGGCAATCCCCGTACAATTCCGCAGAACATTTCCACTCTTGAGAACCTTCCTCAAAGGGGAATTTCGCGTATCCAGGTTTGCACTCCCACCCTCCTGAGCCTGCGTTTCCGCTCGCCCCAGCTTCACCGGAACTACCCCCTTCTCCAGCTTCCCCTCCCTGTCCAGCCTCACCTCCTTCACCGGAATCGCCACCCTGACCGGAATCGCCCCCCTGACCGGAATCGCCCCCTTGCCCTCCTGCTCCTCCGGCACCACCGGGGCCACCGACGTCCTGACCCCAGCAAGAGGCAGGTTTGGCATCCTTGGGACCGAAGAGCTTGGGGGGATCGACCTGAACGCAGGTGGGATTCTCGCCGGGAAGGGGGAATTCCTTGGTCTTGGGACCGGATTTCTGCTGCACATCGAAGAGGAGGCAGGAGACGTCGAAGCCCGGGAAGGGTCCGAGGGACTTGGCAAAGACCCCAATGCCTCCTTCGACGCCCACCTGGCCTTCAAAGGAGAGCTTGCCCTTGTCGTTGGCAGCGCAGGAGACACCAGCGACGGTTTCTGCATAAGGCTTGACCCAGAGCTGGACCCCCACTTGATCGAAGAACTTGAACCGGACGGTGGGCTGAACGTCGCAGCGGATGCGGGTGCTGGCATCAAGCTCGTAGACAGGATCGAGAAGCCCCAGGGAAGGCGGTGGAACCTCGAAGACCGGCTGGAGCTTGCCTCCGCTGATCTCGGCGCCAGCCACCAGCTCGAAGGAGGGCTTTGCTCCGAGGGATACCTTGAGGTCGCCGCCCCAGATGAAGGTACAGGAGACGGTGGTCTCGATCTCGGCTCCGACAGGGATCTTGATGGGACCGGCCTTGAGAGTTCCCAGGGGAAGGTCGTACTTCACGAGGGTCTTGTCGAACTTACGGCTGACCTGCTTGGCGATGAACTTGGCAAGGTCATCCCCGTTGAGGGTGGACTCCAGCGTGAGCCCCCCCTCGACCAGCAGATCCGCGGAGATCTTCGCCCGGTTGACCACCTTGAAGTCGAGAGGCTTTCCGTTGAGGATGCCGAGCACCACATCCCATCCGGGCTTGTCCTGGTTCCCCAGGGAGTAGGAGATGTTCCCCTTGACCATCTTGGCAAAGGCCTTGACCCCGACCTGCTTTCCTTCCAGGTCCACAGAGAAGGATTCGTCCAGCAGAGAGTAGCCGTCCAGGTTGACGAGAGGGATGCTCTTGGCAGGCTTTCCTGCCTCCTGGGGCCTGAGCATTCCCTCGTCCGGGGTCGCGATCTCGTCGAAGGAACCGCTGAAGCTGCCCTCCTCGATAGCTTCCGGCAGGCTGGCATCCTCGGTCTCGACGACCACACCTTCCGCTCCGGTCGAGATGGCCTTGATCTTCCGCAGGAAGCCGGTCTTGTTGGAGGCCCCTGCGGCAGAGGCGCGGTCTCCCATCAGGATGTCTCCCGGCTTTCGATCGCTCAGGTCGATGGTACCCGGAGGGAAAACGAGCTGATTCGGAGAAAGGGTTACCTGCTCGATCGCGGCGCCCTCTACCACCTTCGTCTTGGCGGAGAGGCGTGGCTCTCCCGCCCCCGTTCCGGCGGAGCCTCCCGCCCCGCTATCGACCTGTTCGGAAGTGCATCCAGGGACCATGGATGCCAACAGCGCAAGAAAAGCGCCAGAGCCCAACAACCTCGTCAAGTGAACCGTTCGCATGAGTCAAACCTCCTGGCGGCTTCTGTCAAGAGCAGGCTGCATAGCGGCAGGCCGCCACATACCGCGTTCGCACAGCATCCGAGCAAGATTGAGGAGCACCCGCGCAGCCACCGCGGGCTGGTGGGCCATCAGGGTGCGAAGACGCTGCTGGGTGAGGATCAACAACTCGCCATCCTCGACACCAAAGACATCGGCAGTACGCCTCATGTTGGCAATGAAGCCGATCTCGCCGAAGACCTGTCCCGCATCCAGACGTGCAAGAGTACCGACGGGGTGCCTCACCTCGACTACCCCCGAGAGCAAGAGGAACATCTCTTTCCCTGCATCACCTGCCCGCAGGACATGATCGCCCGCCTTGAAGTGGATCACGACGGATGCCTCGATCACATCAAGGGCCTGCTGAGAGGTGAGCCCCGCGAGGAGGGGCGAACGGGCAAGCCCCCCTGTGGCAAGACGATCTGCAAGAAAATCCCAGAATGCGTCATCCTCCAGGAGAAATTCGCTGGTGGCCATGGATCCAAAGCAGTTCTGGAACCATTCGAGATCCTCGGAGGAGAGCCGGGCATGAGGGTACTTAGCAAGCAGGGCCGCGAAAGGGGAGCGCACCTGGAGGAAGCGTGCTTCATCCCCCAGCAGAAGCACCATGGGGACTCGGTAGCCAAGCTCAGGGTCGAGAAAATTGGGTGCATAACGGCGACATCCGAGGCGCTCGTAAAGTTGTACCAGCCCCGGGGCGGCATGGAGAAATTCAAGCTGGAGCCCCATGGCGAGGGCCATTTCGTAATGAGCCATCACAAGGGCCTGGAGAGCAGGTCCTCCACGACTCCCAGGGGCGACCATGAGGCGACCCACATACCCCCAGCGGTCCTCCCAGAAACGCCTGAAGGACGCTGTCAGGTAGGTATCGTGAAACCCTTGGTCAAAGCCGCCACGGCTTGCCGGATCAAGGCGGATGGTCCCGATGAGACGATCTCCTTCGTAGGCACCCAGGAGGCGTCCTGTTCGATCACGAGGGTCCACCAGTTGCCGCTGCTCATGATCAACCCCCCTGGCATCAATGCCCAGTTCTTCCACATAGATCTCGTAACGAAGCCGGAAGATCGCCGCTCTCTCCGCGTCGGTCGTGGCTTCCCGAACTGTGATCCTCGTGGATGCATCTGTTGTCATGGGTATGAAAGTTAGGCTCTGATGAGGAATTCCCCGAGGATGCTTGCTTCTCCCCCCCACCCGGACGTAGCCGGACGGAAGCGCTCCTGCAGGACGCAGGCGCTGGTGAGGAGCATCAGCATCGCTTCCACAAGTACGGCCTGAGCGGGAGGGACTTCCCCCAGGTGGTCGAGGAAATCGATCACCCGGGAAGCATCAAAGAAAGGCAGCTCAAGGAGAGCCGAGCTCCGGAGGGTATCCTGCACGAACCGGTGGAGCGCCTGATCGGGCTGGAGAACCGCCGGAGGGGCATGAAAGGGGTGTTTTTCCCTGCGGTAAATGGTGGGTGCCAGTACATCCCGGGTTGCTTCTCGGAGGAGATACTTCTCCGTGGAACCGCGGATCTTGAGGTGCGCCGGAACCCTCCGAACCGCATCGATCACAAGGTGGTCCAGGAAAGGGACGCGCCCCTCCACCGACCCGGCCATCTCCATCCGATCCCCCAGGATGGTGAGCATGTAGTTCGGTAGGGCCGAGCGTGCCCAGAGGTAGAGCGCCTGATGGAGAGGATCGCGCCCGAGCAGTTGGCCGCGAATGTCCACGCTTGCGACCAGGGCGAGGTGCTCGTCCACAGCCTCGATCTGAGCGCGCGTCTCGGCCGAGAGCAGGGGCATCAAGGGCACCAGGTAGGCCGTCGTGCTGAAGAACCAGGAAGGGACGGCTCCCAGCAGGCTACGAAGGATCTCCATGGGAGTGCGCTGCTCGGCCAGCAAGAGCCCCCGGGAGACCGCGTTGGTCTCCACCAGCGCTTGCAGCATGGCCTCTACCTTGCCTGGATCGTAGCGAGAGGTTTCGTGGAGGATCACGTCCTGCTTGAAGTGTGCGTACCCCCCCAGCAGTTCGTCAGCGCCCTCCCCGGTGAGCACGACTCTGTAGCCGGCGTCGCGCACGGCCCGGCTCAGGAGGAATTTCGCCACACCATGGGCATTGATGCACAAGGTCTCCGCATGATAGGTGGCCTCCGAGAAGTGCTCCGCAAGGCTTCGAGAGTTCATCGGGAGGGGGCAAAAATCAGCTCCTGCAAAGCGTGCCATCTCCTCGGCTCGGGAGGTCTCATCGTAGGCGTCGTGGTCGAACTGAAGCGTGAAGGCCCGGAGCGGACGGCCACTGAAGCGGGAGGCAAGACCGAGGATGGCTCCGGAGTCCACGCCGCCGGAGAGATAACAGCCTACCGGGACATCAGCCCGGAGCCGGGTGCGCACCGCATCCTCCAGTGCAGTCCGGAAATTCCGGATGCAGTCCTCCTCCTCTGCGCCGGACATCTCCTCCTCGGTAGCGAAGTCGTAGTCCCAGTAGCGTAGCAGGTGATGCTGGCGTGTGTTTGCCAGGAGTACATGTCCAGGAGGCACCTGGCGCACTCCGTGGAACATGGTGAGGTCATCCGGGAGGACACCGATCCCGAGGAGCTGAGCCATGCGGGTGGTGTCCCAGCGCGCGGGGATCCCTGCGGCAAAGAGGGCCTTGATCTCGGAAGCGAGGAACAGGCGACCATCGTAGATGGCGTAGTGGAGCGGCTTGATACCGCAGCGATCACGAGCAGCCACGAGGATGCGCTTCTGCTGATCCCAGAGGATGACGGCGAATTCTCCACGAAGATGCTCCACGAAGCGAACTCCATGCTCTTCGTAGAGGTGTAGCGCCACCTCGCTATCGGAACCGGTGCGGAAGCGATGTCCACGAGCCTCCAGTTCTGCTCGCTGGGCCTCGAAACCGTAAAGCTCACCGTTCACGATCCCGTGGATCAGCCCACTTTCGTTTGCGATGGGCTGCCAGCCTCCGACAAGGTCGATGATGCTCAAACGTGCATGAGCAAGGCCCGCCAATCCCTGAGGATCCAGCCAGATCGCCTGGCCGTCGGGTCCACGATGACGAAGGGAATGGATCCCCCGCTCCAGAGGTGCCCTGGTCACCGGGCGAGACATGCCAAGGATCGCGACCAGACCGCACATGCGCTTGAAGGTACTGAGCCTCTATACAAGCGAGCATCCACCAATTGGTAGATGCTCTTGGGTGCAGAAATGACTCATGGGCTCTTGAAAGGCAACGAGAGATCCAGGTTATGGATCAGCCGCGCGAGGGCGGATTGTCGGGAAACCCCTGTCTTGCTGTAGATGGCCAGGAGCTGGGTGCGCACCGTGGCGTGGGTCACCTTGTGCTGTTCTGCGACCTCGCGGGCAGAGTGTCCCGAAGCGATGGCGATGGCCACCTTGGCCTCTGTCCTGGTGAGCCCGAAGGCAGTGCTCAACAGGTCACCGAGGTCAGGCATCTCCCGCTCTGGATCGATGATGTAGACGATGGCCCAAGGGATGTCTTCCAGGAGGAGCCGTGACCTCGGACCAGCCGGAGCGAAGATCAGGAGGTAGGAAGCCCGTCCGGAGGGACGCCGGATCCGTACGATCCCCGGGGTACCCTTCTGGAGCGAAGCGAGCCCATGCCCCACCTCTCGCCCGGGACACAGGTATCCTTTGGTATCGAGCGAGAGACCGTCCTGGGCTTGCAGGCAGCGCTGGGCCTCCCTGCTCTGGAAGAGTACGGCTCCCCGGTGGTCAAGCAAGGCAAGCCCTGTCCCGCAGATGGCGACGGCTTCTTCCAGGGTCCGAACCCTTGCCTGCGTGACCACCATCCTCTGGAACAGCTTGACAGCCCGCTGGACATGAGGAGCAAGCCTGCGCAAGAGCTCAATGTTGGCCGAGGGATCCCTCGGAGCCTCGGTGAACGTGGCTCCCAGAACAACGCGTTGCTGCTCGGAGCGCTCCAGCAGGATATCCAGGAAGTCGATGACACCGTATCGAGGACAGAACGAGCCGCCGAACTCGGAGCGCTCGAAGGTCCGCCGATCGACGAGCTGATCGCTGACCTGAGGCTCCCCCACCGGCGCTCTCTCATTCGCAGCTCGCCAGGGGTCCAAGAGGAAGTAGCGAGCGCTGTAGTCAGCCACACAATCCAGGGGGAGTCCGTGCCACAAGAGATGAGAAGATTGTGGATCCACGTGGTCGATGGTCAGGCCCGCAGCGGAGGCCCCCAACGACTGCTTCAGCAGCTCTTGAAAGGGGGAAAAGTCCCCCTCCAGGACGGCATCGTAAAGAAGTGTGATGAGCTGTTCGAAAGGACTTGATTTTTGATCCTCTCGCATGGCTCCCGGAAGGATAGCAAGACCAACTTCCAGGGAAGGAGCAATAATTTTAAACAATGATTTCAAGCATTTGCATTGTACTTGGGGTACAATCTATTTGGGCTCCAAAATACCCTCGGCCAGCGGTGTGAGCAGAGGATCAGGCGAGCCAGAAGCCGCGGCTGAGGAGGACGCAGCCGCCGACCAGGACGACGCGGGGGAGGTCCAGCTCCACGAGGAGATCGCCACCGCGGGCCGAGAGCTGGCGGGCACGCATGCGGTCGAGGCCCAGGCGCTCGCCCCAGTAAGGGCCGAGGACCGCGTGGGCGCTGCCGGTGACCGGATCCTCCGGGATGCCGACCCAGGGGGCGAAGTAGCGGGAGACGAAATGCGGGTCTTCGGGCCCCGGATCGTCGACGGCAGCGGTGACGATCAGCCCCTGGAGGTCGAGGGGGTTGGGGAGCGCGAACAGATCGAGGAAGCTGAACTGGAGGTTCTGAACGACCTCCTGGGAGGTGACCCGGACCAGGTAGGTGCGACCGGTGCGGCTAGCGCGGAGGTCGAGGGTGGCGACGTTGAGGAGCGCCTGGAGTTCCGGGGCCTGGATCGGTTCGGTGGCGAGGCTGGGGAGCGACAGGGCGTAGCCCTGCTCGTGGGGCTCGACCATCAGCGGCCCGCTCGCCGTCTGGAAGATTGCGGCGCCGCTCACCACCTTCTCGCTCAGCAGCACCGCGCCCGTGGCCAGCGTGGCGTGGCCGCAGAGGGGGACCTCGGTGCCCGGGGTGAACCAGCGGAGGGAGAAGGAGCCATCCGGGAGCGGGCGGGCGAAGGCGGTCTCGGAGACGTTCATCTCCGCAGCCACGGACTGCATCCAGTCATCGGGGCGCTCTTCGTCCAGGAGCACCACGGCGGCAGGGTTGCCCCGGAAGGGGGCGCGGGCGAAGGCGTCAACGTGGTAGAGGAGCGTGGTCATCCGCGGATCTGGAGGAGGATGCGATCCAGCTCGTCGAGGGTGTTGTAAGCGATCAGGATGGAGCCCGTGTTGTTGCTCCTAGGACGCACCTTGACCTTGGTGCTCAGGTGTTTTGAGAGGGATTCTTCCAAGTCACGGAGGTTCACCGTCGGTTGCATCTTGGAGCGTGGTGGTTTCTCTGGCTTCTCCCGGGTAGGGGGCGAGGATTTCAGGCTCTGGACCAGCGCCTCTACCTGGCGCACGGTGAGCTTGTCCCGCAGGATGGTTTCGGCGGCACGCTCCATCTGTTCTTCGTCGTCAAGGCCAAGCAGCGGCCGGGCGTGGCCTTCCGTCAACTCACCTCTCAGGACTCGATCACGCACGCGCTCCGGGAGGCGGAGCAGCCGCATGGTGTTGGAGATAGCGGCGCGGCTCTTGCGGACGATTTCAGCGATCTGGTCATGGGTATAGTGGAATTCTTGAATGAGGCGCTGGTAAGCCTCTGCCAACTCGACCGCATTCAGATCCTCCCGCTGGATGTTTTCGATGAGCGCAAGCTCGAATGCCTCACTGGCACTCAGATCCTTGACGATGACCTGGATCTCGCGCAGCCCTGCCTCCTTGCAGGCGCGCCAGCGGCGTTCGCCCGCAACGATCTCGTAGCGGTTGGCGGCAAGGCGACGCACCACGATGGGTTCGATCAGCCCTCGATCCCGAATGGACGCGGTGAGTTCTGCCATTCGCTCTGGGTCGAAGAACTGGCGGGGCTGGCTGTCTCGGGGGAAGATCTGCTCAATGGGGCAGAGGAAGACGACACGTTCCCCCGGGGTTTCGGTGGAAGCAGGGGCGGGGGTGGGGGTCGGGGAGGCGGTGTTGGGGCCGCGGAAGAGAGTTTTGTACCCTTCCCCCAGAGCGACTCGGGAATTACGTGCCATGCGTAAGCTCCTGGACTGGAGGATCTCGCGAGCGAGGGCCAGGTAGGCCTGCGCCCCCCGGGATTGAACATCGTACAGCAGAGCGGGCTTCCCATGGGAAGGGGCTTCGGAGAGGCGAACGTTCCGTGGGATCACAGAGGTGTAGACCCGGAAGTGCTTCTTGACCTCCTCTGCAACTTGAAGCGCCAAGTTGTTCCGCGGATCGTACATGGTCAGAGCGATTCCGTCGATCTCCAGCCTGGGGTTCAGCGTCTCCCGTACCCGCTGGATTGTATCGATGAGCTGCGACAACCCCTCCAGAGCGTAGTACTCGCATTGCAGGGGCACCAGTACCCGTTCGGCAGCCACCAGTGCATTGATTGTCAGCAGGTTCAGGGTAGGGGGGCAGTCGATCAGGATGAAATCGTAGCGTGGCTTTCCTTGGAGGAAGGCGTCAATCAGACCCTTGAGCCGGACCGCCCGGTCCTCGAGATCCACCAGCTCCAGTTCAGCCCCGGCCAGGTTGGGCGACGCTGGCGCCACCATGAGGTACCCGAGCTCTGTCGGCAGCATCACGTCGCGGAGCGACGCCTGACCAATCAGACAGTCGTAGATGCTGCGCTCCACATGCTGCGCCCGGAGCCCGAAACCGCTTGATGCGTTCCCCTGGGGATCGAAGTCAATCAGTAGAGTGCGCTTCTCTGCCACCGCGATGCTGGCGGCCAAGTTGACCGCCGTGGTCGTCTTGCCGACACCACCCTTTTGGTTCGCGATGGCGATCACACGGGTTGGGCGAGCTGCCATGGGATGGGGGCGGATAGCCTAGCCACGCCGGGTTGCCAACCACAGACCCACCCCCCCTGGTTCCTAAATCTCCCTTGACAATTCGAACTCGCTTTTTTGGGAAGAAGGTGGGTCTTAGGGTAGAGCTGTATGCAGATGTAGGTGCAAGTAGGCTCATCATGAAAAACCGCATGCTTCTACCCGCCGCTATCCTGAAGGAGTCCTCGCCGGGCTCGGTGGAACGAATTTTGGCTCGCGATTTTTGGGGAGGGATTCGAGGAGAGGAAGGGAAGGTGATCCCTTTGCTCCGGAGGCCGAAGGTGCCGAGCGCGAAGGGTTTCCCAAGTCAATCCAACCTCTCTACTGCAGCCCGTAACCACTGAACAATCAAGGAGAACTGAATCCCCATGGCCATCCCGAAGAGCTACCGTACGTATGCTGATTTCGAGCGCGAGGAGATCCGCCCCAGCTTCAAGGTTGGATTTTCAATGGAGGATCTGGTGGAGGAGGCGACTTTTGAAGTAGAGGTCTTCGATTTTGACCGGGATCCCTACGAGCTGGACGACGAGGATTAAGCGAGGGGTTTCCCTATCCTGGGCCCTGCCCTACCTTGGAGCGGCAGCAAAGCTGGTGTTTTTAGGAGGAGGTGGGCTTGACGGTAGGGGGGGGTTATGTCAAGGGGCACCTCCTCCCAAGCTTCCCCAGCTTCGCTCGCCGCTGGGGTCCGAGAAGGTCATGCAGGTCAACGTTCAGCAAATCAGCCCTGTCCTCGTCGAGTTTGCCGTCGAGATCTCCGAGAATGATGTTCGCCGCGAGATAGACAACGCCTATCGCGACTTGGCGCGCACCGCGAAGGTTAAGGGCTATCGCCCTGGCAAAGTTCCCCGTGAGGTGCTCACCCATGTCTACGGGCCACAAGTTCATCAGAACGTGCAGCAGAAGCTCATCGACAAGACGCTGCAGACGGCTCTGACGCAGAAGGGAGTGCAACCTCTAGCGACGCTGGCGATTTCGCCGGGGAAGCTGAGGCCAACAGGTGCGTTTTCCTACAAGGCGCGGTTTGAGGTGAGCCCTACCATCGACCGGGTGATTTACGAGGGGTTCCATCTGAGGAAGCCCGACCTAAAGCCCTCGGAGGAGGAGGTAACCAAGGAGCTAGAGTCGCTGCGCATCCAGCATGCAATGCTTCGTGTACCAGAGCCTGCACGTCCGGCGCAGATGGGGGATCAGGTGATCCTTGACTTTGAACTGGAGGTTGACGGGAAGGTGGTTCCTGAGGGCAAAGGGGAGAACGTTGAGGGAGAGCTGGGCAAGGGAACCCTTCTCAAGGAGCTGGAGGCAGCTCTTATTGGGGCATCGGCTGGGGAGAAGAAGGATGTAGCCATCACCTTCTCTATGCAGCACCCAGTGGAGACGCTTCGGGGCAAGGCCGGGGTATTCCACGTTATTCTCAAGGAGATCAAGGAGCGTATTCTGCCGGAGCTAGATGACGATTTTGCCAAGGATGTAGGGGAGTTCGAGACACTGGAGGAGCTGAAGAAAGACATCTGGGACAAGATTGAGAAGCGACTCAACCAGCAGGCAGAGGATGCCGTGGCAGAGCAGATCGTGATGGAGCTCTGCCGCGCCAATCCTATTCCGGTCCCTCCGAGCCTGGTGCAGCGTCAGGCAGAGATCACTGCGCAGGAGCTTCAGCAGCAGGCACAGGCGCGCAAGCAGCCATTCCGCATGGATCAACAGGTGCAACAGACGCTGCTCCTGGATGCGGAGCTCAAGGTAAGGGCCGGGCTGCTGATGGCCGCCATTGCCCGGGCCCAGGGCATCACTGTGACGGATGCAGACATCGAGAAAGCCTATGTTGAGCTTTCGGAGCAGACCGGCAAAAACGTAGCGCGACTCAAGGCAGAGTACCGCGACCAGAAGAAGCGCGAGATTCTCATCGGGATGATTTTGGAGGACAAGATCCTGGACATTATCGAGAGTAAGTCAGTCATCACCATCGGGGATGTACCAGCAACCAAGGCGGCAGAGCCCCCTGCGACCGGAGAGCCTGGGGCAAGTGCGGGTTGAGTCTCTTGCGCAAGACGAGGGTTTGGGTCACGACGAGGGCGCAGCGCCCAGGAGAACGAGCGATATGACGAGCAAGCGTCCAGAGAACCGTTCGCAGGCGATGGCCGTGCTTGAGAGCGAGCCTGCCCGCAATTTCATCATCTATCCCCAGGTGTACGAAACCACCCATCGGGGCGAGCGTACATGGGACATTTTTAGCCGGTTGCTCAAGGATCGCATCGTGTTCCTTGGCTCGGATGTCAACGACGACGTAGCCAATATCATCATTGCCCAGTTTCTGTTCCTGGAGAGCGAAGATCCGGACAAGGATATCCAGCTCTACATCAACAGCCCGGGGGGTTTGGTACATGCGGGCCTAGCGATCTTCGACACGATGCAGTATGTTCGCTGCCCGGTTTCCACCATTTGTTTGGGTCATGCTATGAGCATGGGAGCAGTGCTCCTAGCTGCAGGCACGAAGGGTCGGCGCTTCGCTCTACCCAATGCCAGGATTATGATTCATCAGCCGCTGGGTGGTGCTCGTGGGCAAGCCACTGACATTGAGATCCAAGCCCGTGAGATCCGTCATACTAAGGAGGTGTTGCTGCAGATCCTGATCGATTTTACTGGCCAACCTCGGGAGAAGATTGCCCAGGATATGGAGCGGGACTTCTATATGAGCCCCCAACAAGCGGTGGAGTACGGCATCATTGATGAAGTTTTCGTTTCGAAGAAGGCTGCTGCCGCCAAGGGGTGATCCATCGCACCTTGTCTTGCCCGAGAGGCAAGGCGGTCGTAGAGTGAAGAACCTACCTATCGTGTGAAAGAACTCACCCCCTAAGACGTCCATGGATCGACGGCGAGACGACACCTCAGGGAACCTTAACTGCTCCTTCTGCAACAAGTCGCAGAAGGAAGTTCGCAAGCTTATTGCGGGCCCAACGGTCTACATCTGTGACGAGTGCATTGGGCTTTGCAACGAGATCATCGCCGAGGAAGGTGACAAGTCCGACGAGGAGCTCCGAGGCGGAGCGCCGATTCCCAAACCTTCGGACATCAAGGCGGTGCTCGACGAGTATGTGGTGGGGCAGGATCGGGCCAAGAAGATTCTGGCGGTGGCGGTTCATAACCATTACAAGCGGATCGAGTCCAGGATGGCGAGCGACGACGTGGAGCTCTCCAAGTCGAACATCCTGCTCATCGGTCCTACCGGCAGTGGGAAGACCCTGCTAGCGCAGACGCTGGCGAAGTTGCTCAATGTCCCGTTCGCCATCGCCGATGCCACCACGCTCACTGAGGCCGGCTACGTAGGCGAGGATGTGGAGAACATCATCGTTCAGCTGTTGCAGAACGCCGACCACGACATTGAGCGGGCCCAGCGTGGCATCGTCTACATTGATGAGATCGACAAGATCAGTCGCAAGAGCGATAACCCCAGCATCACCCGAGACGTATCTGGGGAAGGAGTGCAGCAGGCGCTGCTCAAGATTATTGAGGGTACTGTGGCCAATGTCCCCCCCAAGGGGGGCAGGAAGCACCCGCAGCAAGAGTTCCTCCAGGTTGACACTACCAACATCTTGTTCATTGCCGGTGGTGCCTTTGTGGGCCTCGATCAGATCATCCAGCGACGTATCGGTCAGACAGCACTAGGTTTCGGCGCCGATATCAAGGGGAAGAAAGACTATAAGCTGGGGGAACTGCTGGAAGCCATTCAGCCGGAAGATCTGCTGAAGTTCGGCCTAATTCCCGAATTCATTGGACGCTTCCCCATTATTGCTACGCTTCATGAGCTCAACGAAGAAGCTCTCATCGACATCCTCACCAAGCCCAAGAACAGTCTGATCCGCCAGTTTCAGCGACTGTTCGAGCTCGATGGTGTGAAGCTCAAGTTCACCCGCCCTGCTCTCATTGCTGTTGCACGTGAGTCCCTCTCCCGCAACAGCGGTGCCCGAGGTCTTCGGGCCATCGTTGAGCGAGCCCTCCTCGACATCATGTACGATGTTCCCTCCCGAAGCGGTATCAAGGAGGTCATCATCAACGAGGATGTCATCACCAAGAACGAGCTTCCGCTGATCGTATACCAAAAAGAGGCGGAGGTTTCCTGAGCTTCCCCGAAACAAGTACCGCTGTTCGTTCGCGGCTGCGATCCGACGCTGCCTGAGCTACGCTGTCAGTCCCTGCTTGCAGGGGCGAGATCCAGCGTATGGCCAACCGTCCTACCCCCCCCAAGAAGAGCGCACGTACCCTGCCGCTGCTACCGCTTCGTGATATTGTGATCTTCCCCCACATGGTTTCCCAGCTCTTTGTGGGGCGTGAGCGAAGCATCCTTGCCCTCGACGAGGCAATGCGGCTCGACAGGGAAGTGCTCCTTGTTACGCAGAGGAACGCGCGGAACAACGAGCCGAAGCCTGATGATCTTTTCTCCTTTGGCACCGTAGGCATGGTGATGCAGATGCTGAGGCTGCCAGACGGCACGGTAAAGGTGCTGATCGAGGGGAAGCGTCGGGCTCGGATCAAGGACTTCTCCAAGGTGGACCCTTTTTTCTGCGTTGATATTGAGGAGGTGCTCGAACCGTCCGTAGACGGGGTGGAGGTCCGGGCGCTGTGCCGCTCACTCCAGGAGCTTTTTGAGAGCTATGTCAAGCTCAACAAGAAGGTACAGCCGGAGGTGCTGTTGAGCGTCCAGACTACGGACGACAGCTCACGGTTGGCAGATGTGATCTTGGCGAGCCTGTCGAATCTCAAGTTGGCTGAGCGCCAGGCGATGCTGGAATGCGAAGATCCGAAGACACGTCTTGATCGGCTCATTGGCCTACTGTCTAACGAGATCGATATTCTCCAGATGGAGAAGAAGATCCGCTCTCGGGTGAAGAAGCAGATGGAGCGGACCCAGAAGGAATACTACCTCAACGAGCAGATGCAGGCCATCCAGAAGGAGTTGGGAGGGGAGCGGGACGACCTGCGGAGCGAGCTCCAAGAGATTGAGGATAAGCTCAAGCAGAAGCGACTCAGTAAGGAAGCGCTGGCTCGAGCCAAGAAAGAGCTGAAAAAGCTTAAACTCATGCATCCCACGAGTGCTGAAGCGACGGTGGTACGGAACTACCTTGATTGGATCCTTAGCTTGCCCTGGGGCGATAAGACAGAGGAGCGGCGTGACCTGGATGAGGCGGAGCGCATTCTCGATGAGGATCACCACGGGCTGAAGAAGATCAAAGAACGAATCGTCGAGTATCTAGCGGTCCAAGCGCTGACCCAGCGGCTAAGGGGCCCCGTGCTATGCTTTGTGGGCCCTCCCGGAGTAGGCAAGACCAGCTTGGCCCGAAGCATCGCCCGATGTACGGGACGCAAGTTCGTGCGACTCTCACTGGGAGGGGTAAGGGACGAGGCAGAGATTCGAGGCCACCGGCGTACTTACATTGGCGCGCTCCCCGGGAAGATCATTCAGTCGCTGCGCAAGGCGGGGTCGGATAACCCGGTGTTCTTGCTGGACGAGGTGGATAAGATGTCCTCCGACTTCCGTGGGGATCCAGCCTCTGCTCTGCTGGAGGTTTTGGACCCGGAGCAAAACAGCACCTTCAATGACCATTACCTCGATCTGGATTATGACCTTTCGGATGTGATGTTTATCACCACCGCCAACACCCTTGGGGGGATCCCTCTACCGCTCCAGGATCGTATGGAGATCATCCAGCTTGGAGGGTATACCGAGTTTGAGAAGCTATCCATTGCCACCCGATACCTCATCCCACGACAGCGCAAAGAGTGTGGCTTGGAGGATGCAAAGTTGACCATCACAGACTCTGCCGTCCGAGCCATTATCCACCACTACACGAAGGAGTCCGGTGTCCGCTCGCTAGAGCGGGAGATTGCCAGCGTCTGCCGGAAGGTAGCCCGCGCTGTGGTCCGCGACGGGAAGGAGAAGCCAGTGGAGATTACCCCAGCCAACCTTCCTAGCTACCTAGGGGTACCCAAGTTTCGGATCAACAAGAAGGAGGAACGGGACGAGATAGGGCTCACCAACGGGCTCTCAGTGACAATGTTCGGAGGAGAGCTACTGGCTGCCGAGGTGACAGTTGTTCCTGGGAAGGGCAAGCTAATCATCACCGGGAAGCTGGGAGACGTGATGCAGGAGTCAGCTCAGGCAGCGATGAGCTACATTCGTTCTCGTGCTTCCGCTCTCCGCCTCGACCCGGATTTTTACTCGAAGATGGATTTGCACATTCACTTCCCCGAAGGAGCCATTCCGAAGGATGGCCCTTCCGCGGGGATCACCATCGCCACCTCCCTGGCCTCCGCGCTTCTCCGGGTACCGGTACGCCGCGAAGTAGCTATGACGGGCGAGATTACGCTACGAGGACGCGTGCTGGAGATCGGCGGTCTAAAAGAGAAACTGTTGGCTGCCCATCGTGCTGGCATTCCTACGGTTCTCATCCCTGCCGACAACCGGAAGGATCTCCGAGAGATCCCCCGGCGCGTGTTCCGTACTATGCGTATTGTCTGTGTAGATCACGTGGATGACGTACTCTGTGAGGCTCTTGTGCTGGACAGCGCTGATGTGCATCTACGCCCCACCGGCACTGCGATTGAGTATGTACATGGCGAGCTAGTCCAGAGGGTCACTCTTGAGGGAGACATGACCAGCGCAGGAGCATAAATCTCCGGGATGACCCCTCCTTTGCGTCCTCCTCCAACCAGCACCGTAGGTCGTGGAAAGTCGGTCCAGCTTGCACGCCCTCCTAGATATTGGCGGTTCCAAAAGGATGGGGTGCAACTTCATCTGGGTGACAGTTTGACCTACTACGCTTCGTGGGAGCGCCCCACAGCTATCCTCTCGGATGGAGCTTACGGTGTCCTCGGCTTCGACGGAGACACCTCGGATCACCTTGGGCTCCCAGGATGGTACGAACCCCATATCCGTGCATGGTCCGAGGCAGCTCTACCGCGAACGACCCTATGGTTCTGGAATTCGGAGATAGGATGGGCCGTCGTGCATCCGGTGTTGGAGCGCTATGGTTGGAGATACATCCACTGCAACATCTGGAACAAGGGACTACGCCACGTTGCAGGCAACGTGAATACAAGGAAGATTCGCAAATTTCCGGTGGTGACGGAGGTATGCGTCCAGTACACCTTCGAGGTGAAGGTCCAGGGGAGAACACTCAAGGAGTGGCTGCGTGCTGAATGGCTGCGTTCGGGGTTGCCACTGCGGCAGGCGAACCTAGCCTGCGGCGTCAAAGATGCGGCGGTGCGCAAGTATTTTGACCAAGGGCATCTATGGTACTTCCCTCCTGCGTCTGCGATGCAGTGTCTGAGTGATCACGCCAACATCTATGGTGCACCGGAGGGACGTCCCTATTTCTCTTTGGATGGTCGAAGCCCGGTAACTGCGGAGCAGTGGGAGCACATGCGACCCAAGTTTGCCTGTCCTCATGGGGTCACCAATGTCTGGGATCGACCTCCCGTTCGTGGAGAGGAGCGAGTAAAGACCCCTGGAGGCCGGGCGGTCCACCTCAACCAGAAACCCCTGGACCTTATGGCAAGATTGATCGAAGCTTCCACGGATCCCGGGGACGTGATTTGGGAGCCCTTTGGCGGTTTGTTCACCGGAGCCCTAGCGGCCAGCCAACTTGGGAGGCACGCCTTTGGTGCCGAGATAGATATGACCTACTTTGAGTATGGAATACGCCGGTTCTCGAAAAACAGATAAGAGAGTAATGCTCTAAAGAAGTGCCTGGTTATTCGTCCGTCTGGATGCAGATGGGGACAGGACCAAGCTGGACCTTGACTCCACAGGTGTTGGGCTCGGGGCAGCAGAGTTCCAAGAAATTCGGTGGCAAGGGCTGGGGAATGCCACAGCAAACGAGCCGCAGATCAACCCGCTGCACCCCCTGTCACCACCACTGCCCCCTGGACCCCCCAGGCCGCCCGGACCCCCGCGGCGACCAGCAGCACCCGTACC